>JBASTF010000506.1:0-8952 GCA_049274755.1 Rubrivivax sp.
CGGCCGAGAACACGCCGAACAGCAGGGTGCCGATCAGCACACCCAGCAGCCCGGCCGGCAGCAGCAGTTTCAGCAGCCGGCGGTCGGCATGGCGCACCAGCGAGGCCAGGCCCAGGCCGTCGGCCACCATCAGCACCGGCAGCAGGATGGCCGCGGCCTGCGGCACCGGCACCACCAGGGCCAGCAAGGGCGTGGCCAGCGCACCGAAGCCGGCAAAACCGGCCTTGGACAGGCCGATCAGCAGGGCACCGGGAATGGCCAGCGCGTAGAACGCCGGGTCGGTGATGACCAAGTCAGAGCAGCTGGCAGGCGTCTTCGAAGGCCAGGCGCGGCAGGCGCTGGTAGACCTTGTCCGGGTTGCCCTGGCCCAGCGTGCAGATGAAGTTGGTCTTCACTGCGGTGCCGGCCCAGAACGTGGCATCCATCTTCTCGGCGTTGAAGCCGCTCATCGGGCCGCAGTCCAGGCCCAGTGCACGGGCGGCCAGGATCAGATAGCCGCCTTGCAGCGAGGAATTGCGGAAGGCCGAGGCCTGGATGGCGTCCGGCTTGCCGGCGAACCAGCTGCGTGCATCGGCATGCGGGAACAGCTTGGGCAGCTGCTCGTGGAACTCCAGGTCCATGCCGACGATGACGGTGACCGGCGCCTCGGTGACCTTGGCGACGTTGCCGGGGCTGACACAGGCCAGCAGCCTGGCCTTGGCCTCGGGCGTGCGCACGAAGGCAAAACGCGCCGGCGAGCTGTTGGCGGCCGTCGGGCCCCATTTCAGCAATTCGTAGAGCTGGCGCAGTTGCGCGTCGCTGACGGGGGTGTCGAGGTAGCCGTTCTGCGTGCGGGCTTCGGTGAACAGCTGGGCGGTGGTGACGTTCATGGACGGTGGGTGGGCCAATGGCGGAAGAGGGACAATTGTCGGATGTTCCAGCCATCCCAGTCCGACGTGCGGCGATTCTTCTGCAGCGCCTACGACAAACACCGCCGGGGCCTGCCGGTCGACACGATGGAGGCCATCGCCACACGCTGGATCGCCGAGCACCCGGAGTACCACGCCGATCTCGCCGACGTGGGTGCGGCGCTGGCGGCCGTCTACACCGTGGAAGAAGGCCGCAGCAACCCCTTCCTGCATTTGTCGATGCACCTCAGCATCGAGGAGCAGTGCAGCATCGACCAGCCCACCGGCATCCGCCAGGCCGTGGCCTTGCTGGCGGCGCGGCGCAATTCACTGCACGCAGCCCACCACGAGGTGATGGACTGCCTGGGCGAGATGATCTGGGCCAGCCAGAAGAGCGGCCTGCCGCCCGACGGCCAGGCCTACATCGAGGCCGTGCGCCGCCGGGCCACGCGCTGAGCGCGCGGCAGCGTCACTTCACGGAGATCCAGGCCGCTTCCAGCCAGTTGTCGGCGCGGTGCGGCACCTCGATGTTGGTGCGCGAGGCCCAGGGGATGACCTGGCGGTGCAGCGGGATCAGGTGCGCCTGGCCGGTGTATTCACGCAGCGCGGCCTTCACCAGTTCCTCGCGCTTTTTCGCGTCGGCTTCGACGCTGGTGGCCGCGGCCATCTGGTCGAACTTGTCGTTGACGACACGGCCGTAGTTGTACAGGCCCTGGCCGCCCTGGCCGTAGTTGCGCAGCACCGGCGTGATGGTGGTTTCCGCGTCGGTGACGGCGCCGCCCCAGCCCAGCATGTACATGCTGGTGTCCCACTTCTCCAGCTTCGGGAAGTAGGTGGCACGCGGCATCGCGTTGACCTTGACCTTGACCTTCAGCTGCGCCCACATGCCGGCGAGTGCAATGCAGATCTCCTCGTCGTTGATGTAGCGGTTGTTCGGGCAGTCCAGCGTCACCTCGAAGCCGTCGGCATAACCCGCCTCGGCCATCAGCGCACGGGCCTTGGCCAGGTCGAAGGGCAGCCGGGTCTCGATCTGCGGGTCGTTGTAGCTGCCCAGCGGGCTGGGCGTGACGCCGCCGGTGGGCATGCTCTGGCCGTTCATCAGCTTGGTCTTCATCGTCTCGATGTCGACCGCGTGGTACAGCGCCTTGCGCACACGCACGTCCTTGAACGGGTTCTTGCCCTTCACGCTGCTGTAGGCCAGTTCGTCGCGGAACTGGTCCATGCCGATGAAGACGACGCGGTTCTCGGGGCCGTCGATGATCTTCACGCCGGCCGTGTTGCGCAGGCGCGGAATGTCGCGCGGCGCCGGGTCGAGCACGAAGTCGATCTCGCCGCTGACCAGGGCCGCCAGGCGCGTGGCGTCGTTGCTGATCGGCGTGTAGACGATCTCCTGCACGTTGCCTTCGAACTTGCCCCACCAGGCCGGGTTGCGCTTGTAGGTCGTCTTGATGCCGGGCGCGCGGCTGGCCAGCATGTAGGGGCCGGTGCCGTTGGCGTTGAACGAGGCGTAGCTCTCTTCCTTGTTCTTGAAGTCCAGCGGCTTGGTGACCTTGTGTTTCTCCGACCAGCTCTTGCTGAGGATCCACAGCGCGTCCATGTGCTGCAGGAAGATGGGGTTCACCTTCGCCAGCCGGAACTCCACCGTCATCGGGTCGATCGCCACCGGTGTGCCCACGGCATTGGCGTAGACGTTGACCTGCGAGGTGCCTTCCTTGCCGCGGTTGATCGAATAGACCACGTCGTCGGCGGTGAAGGCGCTGCCGTCATGGAACTTGACGCCGGGCCGCAGCTTGAAGCGCCAGGTCAGCGGGCCGGTCTGTTCCCAGCTGGTGGCCAGGCCGGCCACGATGTTCAGCTGGCGGTCGCGCTTGACCAGCTTCTCGTAGACCTGGCCGTTCATCATGTTGGTCATGGACTCGTTCTGCGAGTGCGGGTCCATGGTCTGCGGGTCGCCCTGGCTGGCCCAGCGCAGCGTCTGCGCCTGGGCGGCGCCGGCGAGCAGCAAGGCCGCCACGACGGTCGTCATCAAAGGTTTCATCTTGGCTCCTGCCAATGGAAGTGCGGCGAGTGTAGGCAAGCGCCATGCCTGCCCATGGACGGGAGAAACCCGATCAGGCCGGCGCGTAACCTTCCTCGCCGAGCGCATCAGCGAACACCTGCTGCGGCTGGGCGGATTCGATCTGCAGCTTGTGCGTGGGCAGGTCGATGGCGACACGTGCCTGTGCGTCCACACGGTGCACCGTCTCGGTGACGGTCTTCACGCAGTGGCCGCAGGTCATCGTCGGCAGGGTGAGTTCGATCATGGCCAGGGTCCTCCTGGCCGCGATCGTACAGCCGCACTCAGCGTGCGGCTTTGCGCAGGTCGGGGTCGACCCAGAGGTCGTCCAGGTGCTTGAAGCCCCACTTGTCCGGCGGTTCGCGGCCGGTGATGCGGTCGGCCGTGGCCGCCGTCGCCAGGTCCAGCCGCACCGGGGTGATGGGCATGTTGGACTTGGTCGAATAAAACAGCTTCACCACCGGCGCCGACAGCTTGTCGGCGTTCTGCTCGACAACCACGCCCAGCCGGCCCGAGGCCATGCGCACCACCGAGCCGGTGGGATAGATGCCGATGCTGCGCACGAAGGCCGAGAACATGGCCTGGTCGAAGTGGCCCTTCCACGAGGCCATGCGTGCAATCGACTCGGCCGGGTCCCAGCCCGCCTTGTAAGGGCGGTTGGAGGTGATGGCGTCGTAGACGTCGCAGATGGCACCCATGCGCGACAGCGGATGGATGGCCTCGCCGACCAGCTTGTGCGGGTAGCCGCTGCCGTCCATCTTCTCGTGGTGGTGCAGGCAGACCTCGAGCGCGGCGTCGCCGGCGCCATTGCCCTCGAGCAGCAGCGCGTGGCCACGCTCGGGGTGGGTTTTCATGATCGCGAACTCGTCGTCGGTCAGCTTGCCGGGTTTGTTCAGCACCACGCTGGGCATCACGGCCTTGCCCAGGTCGTGCAGCAGGCCGGCCAGGCCGGCGTGGCGGCACAGGTCCTCGTTCATGCCCAGCTGCTTGGCCAGCGCCACCATCAGCGCGCAGACGGCCACCGAGTGCATGTAGCTGTAGTCGTCGGCCGTCTTCAGCCGTGCCAGGCTGACCAGGGCGCCGGGGTTGCGGTAGACCGAGTTCGAGATGTCCTCGACCAGCGGCAGGCATTGTTCGGCGTCCAGCGCCTTGCCCAGGCGGGCGTCGGCGAACATCGAGACCACGGCGCGGCGGCCCTTTTTCACCACCGCTGCGGCCTGCTGCATCTCGTCGGTGAACGAGGTCGGCGCCGTGCGTACCGGCGCGGCCAGCACCGGCGCCGCCGGTGCAGGGGCCGCAGGCGCCGCCTGCGGTTTCGGCAGCTCGACCTCGATGTCCAGACCCTGGGCGACGTCGATCCAGACATGGCGCACCGCGCTGGCGCGCGCCCGTTTCAGGTCGTTGTCGTCCTGCACGACAAACCGTGTGCGCCAGAACGGATGGTCCATCCAGGGGCCATCGAAGGCATGCAGGTGCATGCCCAGGCGCAACTGCGTGACTTCGATCCGTTTCAGCATGGTCCAACGCTGGTGGCAGGCTCGGGCATCCGCGACACCGGACACCCCTGCAGGCATTTCGACCCGCAGGCGTCAGACTTGAGACAGCCGGCCCGGAAACGAACAGGCCCCGCACATGCGAGGCCTGGACCGGGCGAAAAACGCCGAATTCAGCGGAAACGCGACTCGGGCACCGTGCGCACGTCGCCAGGCAGGCCGGCCAGATAGTCGGCGATGGCCTTCAGCTCGGTGTTCTTGAACTGCTTCACCTGGCCGGCCATGATGGCGTTGCCACGGCCGACCTGGGGGTTGCCTTCGGTGGCGTAGGACTTCAGTGCCAGGTACAGGTAGTCGCCATGCTGGCCGGCCACCTTCGGATAGGCACCGTCGATGGGCTTGTTGAAGTTGGCGCCATGGCAGGACGCGCAGGCGCCCTTGGCCAGCAGCGCGGCCACGTCGGCCGAGGGCGCCGCCGGCGCCGTGTCGGCCACCGGCTTGAACGATGCGGCGCCTTCGGTTTCGTAGAAGGCGGACAGGTCGGCGATGTCCTTGTCGGTCAGCGAACCGGCCAGCGCACGCATCGTCGGATGTTTGCGCTCGCCCTTCTTGTAGGCATTCAGCGCGGCGCTGATGTACTTCGCGTTCTGGCCGGCGATCTTCGGCACCTTGTGCACCTGCGGGAAGCTGGCCTGGTAGGCGGGGATGCCATGGCAGCCGATGCACATCTCGGCCTTCTTGTAGCCGGCGGCGGCGTCCTGGGCCTGGGCAGCCGTGGCCGCAAGCAGGGAGCCGGCCAGCGCCAGCAGCAGGGGAAGGGCTTTGATCATCGTCGGTCGGAATGAAGCGTCGGCGGATTATAGGGGGCCCTTATACTGATCCGATCCCCTCCCCGAGCGCAGCGCGAGACATGAAATTCCAGGGCTCAGCCAACTACGTTGCCACGCAGGACCTGATGCTGGCGGTCAACGCAGCGGTCACCCTGAAACGCCCGCTGCTGGTCAAGGGCGAGCCCGGCACCGGCAAGACGATGCTGGCCGAGGAAGTGGCGACGGCGCTGAACCTGCCGCTGCTGCAGTGGCACATCAAGAGCACCACCAAAGCGCAGCAAGGCCTGTACGAATACGACGCAGTGAGCCGGCTGCGCGACAGTCAGCTCGGCGACGAGAAGGTCAAGGACATCCACAACTACATCGTCAAGGGTGTGCTGTGGCAGGCCTTCACCGCCGAGCAGCCGGTGGCGCTGCTGATCGACGAGATCGACAAGGCCGACATCGAGTTCCCGAACGACCTGCTGCGTGAACTCGACCGCATGGAGTTCTACGTCTACGAAACACGTGAACTCGTGAAGGCCAGGCACCGGCCGCTGGTCTTCATCACCTCGAACAACGAGAAGGAGCTGCCCGACGCCTTCCTGCGCCGCTGCTTCTTCCACTACATCAAGTTCCCCGACGCCGAGACGATGGCCAGGATCGTCGACGTGCACTTCCCCAGCCTGAAGAAGGAACTGCTGGGTGCGGCGATGAAAACCTTCTACGACGTGCGCAACCTGCCCGGCCTGAAGAAGAAGCCCAGCACCAGCGAACTGCTGGACTGGCTGAAGCTGCTGGTGGCCGAGGACATTCCGCTCGAAGCGCTGCAAAGCAAGGACGAGAAGGTCGCCGTGCCGCCGCTGGTGGGCGCGCTGCTGAAGAACGAACAGGACGTGACGCTGTTCGAGAAGCTCGTTTTCATGCAGAAACACAACCGATGAAGCCGGTGGTTCCGGTCACGCTGGCGCGTGGCCCGGTGCGGCTGGTGCCGCTGACGCTGGAACACGAAGCCGGGCTGCGTGCCGCGGCCGCCGACGGTGAACTCTGGAACCTGCGTGTGACCTCGGTGCCCGAGCCCGAGGCCACACGCGGCTACATCGAGGCCGCGCTGCGCATGCTGGGCGAAGGCACACGCCTGCCCTTTGCCGTGCTCGACGCTGCCAGCGGCGAGGTTCTGGGCAGCAGCAGCTACCACGACATCGTGCCTGCCGTCGACCGGCTGGAGATCGGCTACACCTGGTACGCCAAACGCTGCCAGCGCAGCGCCGTCAACACCACGGCGAAGTGGCTGCTGATGCAGCATGCCTTCGAAACCCTGGGCGCCCAGCTCGTCGGCTGGCGCACCGACAACGACAACTTCGCGAGCCAGCGCGCCATCGAGCGCCTGGGCGCGCGCAAGGACGGTGTGCTGCGCCACCACGCGCTGCGCCGCGACGGCACGGTGCGCGACACCGTGATGTACAGCCTGGCTGCCGGCGAATGGCCGGAGGTCAAGGCCCACCTCGAACACCAGCTCACGAAGCCGCGTTGAGATCCACGATGCCCAGCACGAAGAACAAGCGCCAACCCGTCACCGTCGAGACGCTGTGGCAGCTCGAACGCCTGGGCGCGCCCAGCCTCTCGCCCGACGGCGCGCAGGCCGTGGCCGCGCTGACCAGGTTCTCGATGGCGGACAACAAGTCCTCGAGCAGCCTGCTGCTGCTGTCGACGCTGGGCGGCGCAGCGCGTGCGCTGACGCAGTGCGGCGACAAGGACGGCCAACCACGCTGGAGCCCCAGCGGCGAGCACATCGCCTTCGTCGCCAAGCGCGAGCAGCAGGGCACCAAGGACGAGGCGCCACAGCTCTACCTGATCGCCCCCGACGGCGGCGAAGCCCGGCGTGCGGCCAGCGTGGCCACCGGTGTCGAAGCCTTCCGCTGGTTCCCCGACGGCCGCCGCATCGCTTTTGTCTCCTGGGTCTGGCCGCAGCTGAAGGGCGAGAAGGCCCAGGCCAAGGCCGCCAAGGCGTTCAAGGAGCGCAAGGAAACCGGCTACGCCACCAGCGAAGCCCAGTACCGCTTCTGGGACCACCATGTGCCGATGGGCCGCGTCGCCCACCTGCACCTGATGGAACTGGGCCAGGCCGGCGCAGCGGCCAAGGTGCGCGACCTGTTCGAAGGCACGGGCTTCGAGCTGACCCGTGCCGACCCCGACGGCAACAGCTTCGACATCTCGCCCGACGGCCGCCGCATCGCCTTCGTGCACGACCCGGCACCGGAGAAGAAGGTCGGCAACTGTTTTGCGCTGGCCGAGCTCGACCTGAAAAGCGGCCGCATCACGACCCTGGTGCAGGACAAGGCCTGGGACCTGGGCGCGCCGCGCTACAGCCCCGACGGCAGCGCCATCGCCTTCGTCGCCAGCCACCAGGGCCGCAAGCACACGATGCCGGGGCAGCTGGCGCTGTGGCGGCGCGAAGCCAAGGCCTGGGAGGTCGTCAGCGCCGAGTGGGACCACGAGGTGCACACGCCGCTGCAGTGGGAAGACGACGGCCAGGCCCTGCTCTTCACCGCCGAGCAGAAGGGCCGCACGCATTTGTGGCGCTTCGACCTGCCCGACCGCCGCGCCGAGGTGGTGGTGACCGGCGGCTGGGTGCAGGGCTTCGACAAGAAGGCCGGCACGCTGGTGACCCTGGCCGACAGCGCCGACCACCCGGCCCGCATCCATGCCCATGTGGCGGGTGAACCGCCACGCCGGCTGGAACGGGTGAACGACAAGCTGATGGCCACGCTGGCCATCGGCCGGCTCGAAGAGGTCTGGGTCCAGGGGGCGCTCGGCGACCCGGTGCAGATGTGGCTGACCTACCCGCCGGGCTTCGACGCAAAGAAGAAGCACCCGGTGATGCACAACATCCACGGCGGCCCGCACACCGCCGCCGGCGACACCTGGCACTACCGCTGGAACACCCAGGCCTTCGCGGCCCAGGGCTACGTGGTCGCCAGCGTCAACTACCACGGCTCGTCGAGCTTCGGCTATGCCTTCCTCGACAGCATCACACACCGCTGGGGCGAGCTGGAGCTGCAGGACGTGGAAGCCGGCACCGACTGGCTGCTGAAAAAGCCCTGGGTCGACAGGAAGCGCATCTTCGCCACCGGCGGCAGCTACGGCGGCTTCATGGTGGCCTGGATGAACGGCCACGTGAAACCCGGGCGCTACCAGGCCTACATCTGCCACGCCGGCTGCTTCGACTGGACGGCGATGTTCGCCGACGACGCCTACACCTGGCATGCCAAGGAACTGGGCGCCTGGTACTGGGACGACCTGGGGAAGATCCAGTCGCAAAGCCCGCATGTCTTTGCCGGCGCGATGCAGACGCCGACGCTGGTGATCCATGGCGCGCTGGACTACCGTGTGCCCGACGCCCAGGGCCTGGCCTACTACAACACGCTGAAGGCCAGGAACGTCGATGCGCGGCTGCTGTGGTTCCCCGACGAGAACCACTGGATCCTGAAGCCGCGCAACTCCAGGCAGTGGTACGGCGAATTCTTCGGCTGGCTGCAGGCGCACGATCCGGCCCAGGCCGCCCCGCAGAAGCACAAGCGCTAGGAGTCTGGGCGGCAGAGGGCTTGTAGGCGGCTGAAGCGCAGGTCCGAGGAGCGGCAAGCCGGCCGGGACGGTTGCAGGCAGCGGTGTTGGCTGCGGACGACGTTGCAGCCTGTACGTTCGCG
>JBASTF010000507.1:0-2086 GCA_049274755.1 Rubrivivax sp.
GCGCTGCACCGCAACGGTGGCCTGGCTTTGCGGCTTCAGCGCCGCCACCGCCGACAGCAGCTGCGCGGTGTTGGCCACCGGCGCATCGCCGATGCGCACCACCACGTCGCCGGGTTTGAGCCCGCCCTTGCTGGCCGGGCCGTCCTGCAGCACGCCGGTGATCAGCACACCGGCCTTCACCGGCAGGCCGAAGCTCTCGGCGATCTCGGGTGTCAGGTCGCGCGGCTCCACGCCGATCCAGCCACGCGTGACCTGGCCTTCCGTCACCAGGCTTTCCATCACCTGGCGTGCGGTGTCGACCGGAATCGCGAAGCCGATGCCCAGGCTGCCGCCGCTGCGGCTGAAGATCGCGGTGTTGATGCCCACCAGGTTGCCGGCGGTGTCGACCAACGCGCCGCCGGAGTTGCCGGGGTTGATGGCGGCATCGGTCTGGATGAAGTTCTCGAAGGTCGACAGCCCCAGCTGGTTGCGGCCCAGCGCGCTGACGATGCCGGCCGTCACCGTCTGGCCGACGTTGAAGGGGTTGCCGATGGCCAGCACGATGTCGCCCACCTGCAGCAGCGGCGCATTGCCGAAGGCGACGACGGGCAGGCGGTCGAGCTCGATCTTCAGCACCGCGAGGTCGGTCTCGGGGTCGGCGCCGATCACGCGCGCACGGCCCTGGCGGCCGTCGGCCAACTGCACCTCGATCTCGTCGGCACCTTCGATGACGTGGTTGTTCGTCAGCAGGTAACCCTCGGGTGAGACGATGACGCCCGAGCCCAGGCCGGTTTGCGTCTGCGGCTGCGAGCCGCCGTCGCCGAAGAAGAAGCGGAACCGTGGATCGTCGGTGTGTGGGTTGCTGCGCCGCGCCAGCTTGCTGGCGACGATGCTGACGACGGCCGGCGCCGCACGTCTGGCGGCTGCGCTGTAACCGCTGCCGCTGGCCGCCGAAGCCACCGGCGCCGCCGCCTGCACGATGGTGGGCGTGGGCAGCACCAGGCTGCCGCCGTTGCGTGGCAGCCACTCCGGCTTCAGCGTGACGACGACAAACAGCGCCGCCAGCGCGACGGTGACCGCCTGCGAGAATACGAGCCAGGTTCTGCGCAACATCGGGCGTGGAGAGGAAAGGGCCGCGGCGCCATGGCCGAGCTGAAAGAGGTCGAGACGTTCCTGCGTGAATTGCTGCAGCCGCAGACGTTCCAGGATTATGGGCCGAACGGTCTGCAGGTCGAGGGCGGCCGCCCGGTGCGGCACATCGTCTCCGGCGTCACCGCCAGCCTGGCTTTCATCGACGCCGCCATCGCCGCCGGCGCCGACACGCTGCTGGTGCACCACGGCCTGTTCTGGCGCGGCCAGGATGGGCGGCTCAGCGGCTGGCTGGGGGCCCGCGTGAAGCGCCTGATGCAGCACGAGGTGTCGCTGCTGGCCTACCACCTGCCGCTGGACGCCCATGCCGAGCTCGGCAACAACGCCCAGCTCGGCCGGCGCCTGGGCCTGGTGGCCGATGGCCGCTTCGGCGAGCAGCAGCTGGGTTTCATCGGCGCCGCGACCCAGCCGACATTGCAGGTGCTGGCCGACGCCGCGGCCACGGCCTTGCAGCGCACACCCACCGTGCTGCCGGGCGACGGCCGCCCGCTGCGCCGTGTGGCCTGGTGCACCGGTGGTGCCCAGGGCTACTTCGAGGCCGCCATCGCCGCCGGTGCCGACGCCTTCATCACCGGCGAAGTCTCCGAACCGCAGGCCCACCTGGCACGCGAAACCGGTGTTGCCTTCCTGGCCTGCGGCCACCATGCGACCGAGCGTTATGGCGCGTCGGCCGTGGCAGCCTATGTGGCGGCGCAGTTCGGGCTGCAGCACCGGTTCATCGAGATCGAGAATCCGGCATGAGGACGCGCCAGTGCGCCTGCGCGCAGTGGCGCGCTGCATGCCGGACACACGCTCTGCGGGTGGCGGCATGACGGCGCCGCTGCTGGTGACAATGGGCGATGCCGCCGGCATCGGCCCCGAGATCATCGTCAAGGCCTTCACCGCCGGCGAGCTGCACGATGCCGTCGTCGTCGGCGACCGCGAGGTGCTGCGCCGCGCCGGTGCACCGGCCGACGGC
>JBASTF010000508.1:0-1565 GCA_049274755.1 Rubrivivax sp.
TTGCTGGACCTGGCCGAGCTGCCGCCGCGCTCCGCCATCATCGGCGGCGGCTACATCGCGGTGGAATTCGCCGGCATGCTGGCGCGGCTGGGTGTGCAGGTGGCGCTGTACCACCGCGACCGGCTGCCGCTGCGCGGTTTCGACGAGATGCTGCGCACCGCCTGCGCCGCCGGGCTGCAGGCCGCCGGTGTCGAACTGCACCCGGGCCATGCGCCGCAGCGGGTGCAGCGCAGTGGCGACGGCCAGTTGCTGCTGTGCTGGGGCGACGAACGTTTTGTCGCCTTCCCCTGGGTGCTGAACGCCACCGGCCGCCGCCCGAACAGCGCCGGCCTGGGGCTGGCCACCGATGGCCAGGGCGCCGTGCGCGTGGACGAAGGGCTGCAGACCTCGCTGCCCGGTGTCTACGCCATCGGCGATGTGACGAACCGCAAGAACCTGACGCCGGTGGCCATCGCCGAAGGCCGGGCGCTGGCCGATTCGCTGTTCGGGGGCACGCCGCGGCGTGTGGACCTGGGCCGTGTCGCCAGCGCCGTGTTCACGCTGCCGGCCATCGCCAGCGTCGGCCCCGGCGAAGACGAGGCCCTGCGTGCCGGCCACAGTCTGAAGGTCTACGAAACCGAGTTCCGCGCGATGCGCCAGGCCTTCATCGGCGGCCAGGAGCGCACACGCATGAAGCTGCTGGTCGACGCCGACGACGACCGTGTGCTGGCCGTGCACATGGTCGGCACCGACGCACCGGAGATCGTGCAAAGCCTGGCGGTGGCGCTGACGGCCGGAGCGACCAAGGCGCACTTCGACGCCACCCTCGCCCTGCACCCGACGGCGGCCGAGGAATTCATGCTGATGCGCGAGCCGGTGCGAACACTCCCCTAAAGCCGCGGCGACGCCGCCAGCAGCGCCTTCGTGTAGGCATGCTGCGGCGTGTCGAACACCGCGTCGCGCGAGCCTTGTTCGACGATGCGGCCCTGCTGCATCACCAGCACCCGGTCGGCCACCTGTTCGACGGCCGCCAGGTCGTGCGAGATGAACAGGCAGGCAAAACCGTGTTCACGCTGCAGCGTGCGGAACAGCGCCAGCACCTGGGCCTGGATGCTCATGTCCAGCGCCGACACCGGTTCGTCGGCGACGACAAAGGCCGGCCGGCGCACGATGGCGCGCGCGATGGCCACACGCTGGCGCTGGCCGCCCGACAGCTCGTGCGGGTGGCGCTGGCCGAAGCCGGCCAGCCCGACCTCGGACAGCACCTCGTCCACACGCCGCGCGACGGCCGCAGCGTCCATCTCCGGCAACAGGCGCAAGGGCTCGCCGACGATGGCGGCGATGCGCTGCCGCGGGTCCAGCGACGAATACGGGTCCTGGAACACCAGCTGGCAGGCCAGGCGGAAGCGCCGCATCGCTGCGCGGTTCGACGCCAGCACCGGTTCGCCGCGGAACCGCACCTCGCCGGCCGTCGGCGGCGCCAGCTGCAGCAGCGCCCGCCCCAGCGTCGTTTTGCCCGAGCCGCTGCCGCCGACCACGGCCACCGTCTCGCCGGGGTGGATCTGCAGGTCCACGCCTTGCAGCGC
>JBASTF010000509.1:0-14632 GCA_049274755.1 Rubrivivax sp.
TCGTGGGCCAGCACGGCGCGGCGCAGCGCGGCATTGGCGGCGCGCTGGTCGGCAGCCCGCAGCGAGGTGACGACGCGGATGCCCTCGGTGTAGGCCTTTTCGCCCAGGCGTTCCACCACCGCCTGGCGCGCCATCTCGGCCACGTGCTGGGCCGGCACCGCATCGGCGCCGGGCTGGCGCACACGCAGCACCTCGGCGGCAGCACGTTCACGCGTGGCTTCGTCGATGAGGCCGACATCGCGCATGCGCATCAGCACGATGCGCTGGCGGCGCTGCGCCCGTTCCAGGTTGGACACCGGGTTGGCGTAGATCGGGTTCTGCGGCAGGCCGGCCAGCACCGCCGTCTCGGCCAACGAGAGCTTGTCCAGCGGCTTGCCGAAATAGGCCTGGGCCGCAGCGCCGAAGCCGTAGGCCCGCTGGCCGAGGTAGATCTGGTTCAGGTAGAGCTCGAGGATCTGGTCCTTGGACAAGCGGCGTTCGATCTCCAGCGCCAGCAGCGCTTCCTTGATCTTGCGTTCGGGCGTGCGCCGCGTGGACAGGAAAAAGGTTCGCGCCACCTGCTGCGTGATGGTGCTGGCGCCCTGCGGCATGCCGCCGCTGGCGTTGGCCCACAGCGCACGCAGCAGGCCACGCAGGCTGATGCCGCCGTGTTCGCGGAAACCGGTGTCTTCCACCGCCAGCACGGCGTCCTGCAGCAACTGCGGCACCTGGGCCAGCGGCACGTAGAGCCGGCGCTCGCTGCCGAACTGCGCGATCTCCGCGCCATCGGCCGTCAGCACCTGCAGATGCTGGCGCGGCTTGTAGTCCAGCACCTTGTCCAGCGACGGCAGCTGCAGCGCGTACCAGCCCACCAGGGCGGCCAGCAGCAGCAGGCCGGCGCCGGCCACCAGGGCCGCTCCCCAAGCCAGGCGGCGCCAGCCCAGGGCCGGGATCTTCATGGCCGCAGCTCGTACAGGGCTGAGCCGTCGCCGTTGTCCTTCACCAGCGCGATCTGCGGGTAACGCGCGAGGTGCTGGATGCCGCCGGCGCCCGAGGTGAAGCGCAGCTTCACGCCCGGCACCGGCTGGATGCGCCAGTTGCCGTCGGCGGCCGGGTCGACCTGCTTCTTGTTCACCAGGTACTGCACCAGGGCCTCGCGGTTCTCATCGGGTGCGTCGACGACGATGTTGTTGCCGTCCAGCGCCGGGAAGTTGCCGCCGCCGCTGGCGCGGTAGTTGTTGGTGACGACGAGGAACCTGGCCTGTTCGTCGACGGGCTTGCCGTCGAAACGCAGGTCGACGATGCGGCGCGCGTTCGGCGCCGCCAGCTTGCCGCCGCGGTCGTAGCGGGCCGGCTGCGTGACGTCGACGCGGTAGGCCACACCGTCGATGGTGTCGAAGTTGTAGCTGCGGAAACCGTCGTCCAGCAATTCCTGCTCGGGCGCGCCGGCGGGGTCGATGCGGCGGAACTGGCCGGCCGACATCTCCAGCCATTCACGCACCTGCGCGCCGCTGAGCAGCACGGCCTTCACGGTGTTGGGGTAGATGTAGAGGTCGGCCACGTTGCGCAGCGCCAGCGGGCCGGCCGGGATGTCGGTGTAGTAGTTCCAGCCCTGGCGGCCACCGGTCTTGAACGGTGCTGCGGCCGACAGCAGCGGCAGCTTTTCGTAGGCCGTGCCCTGCACCGCGCGTTTCACGTAGTCCAGCTGCGCCAGCGACACCAGCTGCACCGAGGGGTCGTCGGCCACCTGGGCGAAGTAGCTCTGGATCGGCGTGCTGGTGCGTGCCACCTCGGCGCGCATGTGGGCCACGGTGGCCGCATGCTCTTCGCCGACCAGGCGGGCCACCATGGGGTCGGCCTCGACCCTGGGCTTGTTGCCGGCACGGTCCCAGATCGGCCGCAGCTCGGCGCGGCTGTCCTTCACCTTCCAGTTGCCGCCGCTGTTGTCGAGCACGAGGTCGATGACACCGAGGTGGTCGCCCCAGCGCCCGGGCATCACCGAAGGCACGCCGTTGATCGTGCCCTTGGCCAGGTCGACCTTGGGGTGGCCGGCGAAGAAGCGGCCCGGGAACTCGCCGTGTGAATGGCCGAACAGGATGGCATCGACGCCGGGCACCTCGGCGATGCGGGCCACGGTGTTCTCGGCGAACATCAGCGTCTCGCCACGTTCGAAGCCCGAGTGCGGGATGGCCACCACGAGGTCGGCACCCTTGCTCTTCATCTCGGGCACGTAGCGGCGCGCGCTGTCGACGATGTCGCGCACCGTCAGCTTGCCCAGCAGGTTGCTGCGGTCCCATTGCAGGATCTGCGGCGGCACAAAGCCGATGACGCCGATCTTCAGCTTGTGTTTGGCACCCGCCGTGTCGGCGAACTCGCGCTCGAGCACGACATAGGGCGTGAACGCATGTTGGTCGTTGGCCGGGTTGCCGTCGCCGTCGTCCACCATCACGTTGGCGTTGACGTAGGGAAAGTTGGCGCCGGCGATGGCCTGGCGCAGAAAGGGCAGGCCGTAATTGAACTCGTGGTTGCCGATGTTGCCGGCGTCCACGCCCAGTGCGTTCAGCACCTTGTAGGCCGGGTGCAGCTGGCCGGGCTGCAGCGGCTTCACACGTGCCACGTAGTCGCCCAGCGGGCTGCCCTGCAGCAGGTCGCCGTTGTCGAAATACAGGCTGTTGGGGCTTTCGGCACGTGCCGCCTTGATGAGGCTGGCGGTTTTGGCCAGGCCGTAGTCGTCGGTGACCTTGTCCTGGTAGTAGTCGTAGTTCAGCAGGTGCATGTGGAGATCGGTGGTCTCCAGGATGCGCAGCTTCAGTTCGGCCGCCTGCAGCATGGCAGGCAGGGCCAGCGCCAGCAGCAGGGTGGCGTGGCGGAAGAAGGGCGGGGTCATGGCGGCGTCGGCGGTCGATGGACCGGCAAGGGTAGCAAAGCCCGCGCCGGCAGCGGCGTGTCGGCGGGCCGGGCCAGCCTCAGGGCTTGAAGTAGTCCTGCACCGTGTCCCAGGCCATGGTCTGCAGGTGGCGGGCCGTGGCGGCGTCCAGGCCTGCGCTGTAGCTCAGGCCCACCGGCGACTTGCCGAACAGCGCGGCATAGGTGGTGCAGGCAGCCAGGTAGGTGCCGGCCAGGCTGGGGTGGCGCTTGTCGGCGACGTAGAGGTTCAGCTCGGGCCTGGCGGCGATGCTGCGCGCAAAGGCCAGGCCGGCGGGAATGACAAACACGTCGTTGTCGTTGGCTGCCTTCGTGTAGGCCTCGGCCAGTTGGGCCGTCATCTCCGGTGCATCGGCGTAGGCCCAGGACATGAAGAACACCGGCTTGGCGCCGTTTTTGCGCACCGTGTCGGCGTGTTTTTTCGCGTACTCGGTGAACACCGTCTTCAGCTGCGGATGGATGGGGCACTGGCTGCAGTCCATCAGGATGGCCACGTCGAACAGCTTGTCGAGCTTGTTGAAGACGATGCGGTTGTTGGCGTCGAAGGAATAGGCGCTGACGGCGTTGGGACGGAAGTAGGAGCCCACGTCGTGCCAGTCGAAGCCCGAGCCGCTGATCGTGATGGAGACGCTGCGCAGGCGGTTGCCGGCATCGGCCGCACGCGCCAGGCTGCTGACGTGGCCGTGCATGCTGTTGTTGTAATAGAAGAAGCTGTTGCCGACGTACAGCGCCGAGTTCGGCGCCTCGCCCAGGCTGGTGAGCTTGGGTTTGCTCTGCGCCAGCACCGGGCCGCTGCAGGCCAGGGCGAGCGTGGCAGCGCCGAGCAGGGCGCGCATCCGGGTCCAGGGGGCCATCGTTGTCTCCTTGTCGTCGTGGTGTGGAAAGAAAAAGGGCCTGCGGGTCGCCCCGGCAGGCCCTTGTCGACAGCTTAAGCCGTCAGACCGCCACGGCCTTCGCCGCGTCCGCGTACTCCTCGATCTGGTCGAAGTTCATGTAGCGGTAGACCTTGGCGCCGTCGGCGTTGATCACGCCCATGTCGGCGTGGTACTCGGCCACCGTCGGCAGGCGGCCGAGCTTGGACGCAATCGCCGCCAGTTCGGCCGAGGCCAGGAACACCTGCGTGTTCTTGCCCAGGCGGTTGGGGAAGTTGCGTGTGCTGGTCGAGACCACCGTCGCGCCTTCCTTCACCTGGGCCTGGTTGCCCATGCACAGGCTGCAGCCCGGCATCTCGGTGCGTGCGCCGGCGCTGCCGAAGTTGGCGTAGTGGCCTTCCTTGGTCAGCTCGGCGGCGTCCATCTTCGTCGGCGGCGCGACCCACAGCTTCACCGGGATATCGCGCTTGCCTTCGAGCAGCTTGCTGGCGGCACGGAAGTGGCCGATGTTGGTCATGCAGCTGCCGATGAAGGCTTCGTCGATCTTCGTGCCCTGGACTTCGCTGAGGAACTTCGCGTCGTCCGGGTCGTTCGGGCAGCAGAGGATGGGTTCCTTGATCTCGGCCAGGTCGATCTCGAGCACGTGGGCGTATTCGGCGTCGGCATCGGCTTCCAGCAGTGTCGGCGCACTGAGCCACTCCTGCATCTTCTGGATGCGGCGTTCCAGGCTGCGCTTGTCGGCGTAGCCGTCGGCGATCATGTTCTTCAGCAGCACGATGTTCGAGTTCAGGTACTCGACGATGGGCGCCCGGTTCAGCTTGATCGTGCAGCCGGCCGCCGAACGTTCGGCGCTGGCGTCGCTCAGTTCAAACGCCTGCTCGACCTTCAGGTCCGGCAGACCTTCGATCTCGAGGATGCGGCCCGAGAACTCGTTGATCTTGCCGGCCTTGGCGACCGTCAGCAGACCTTGCTTGATGGCAAACAGCGGGATCGCGTGCACCAGGTCGCGCAGCGTGATGCCGGGCTGCATCTGGCCCTTGAAGCGCACCAGCACCGATTCCGGCATGTCCAGCGGCATCACGCCGGTGGCGGCGCCGAAGGCCACCAGGCCCGAGCCGGCCGGGAAGCTGATGCCGATGGGGAACCGTGTGTGGCTGTCGCCGCCGGTGCCCACGGTGTCGGGCAGCAGCATGCGGTTCAGCCAGCTGTGGATGACGCCGTCGCCCGGCTTCAGGCTGATGCCGCCGCGGTTGCTGATGAAAGCCGGCAGCTCGCGGTGGGTCTTCACGTCCACCGGCTTCGGATAGGCCGCGGTGTGGCAGAAGCTCTGCATCACGAGGTCGGCGCTGAAGCCCAGGCAGGCCAGGTCCTTCAGCTCGTCGCGTGTCATCGGGCCGGTGGTGTCCTGGCTGCCGACCGAGGTCATCTTCGGCTCGCAGTAGGTGCCCGGCCGCACACCCTGGCCCGCGGGCAGGCCGACGGCGCGGCCCACCATCTTCTGCGCCAGCGTGAAGCCGGCCTTCGTGGCGGCCGGGGCCTGCGGCAGGCGGAAGGCCGTGCTCGCCGGCAGGCCGAGGAAGTCACGCGCCTTCGCGGTGAGGCTGCGGCCGATGATCAGGTTGATGCGGCCGCCGGCACGCACCTCGTCGAACAGCACGTCGCTGCGCAGCTGGAAGGTCTTGATCTCGACGCCGTCTTTCAGGATCTTGCCGTCGTAGGGCAGGATGTCGATCACGTCGCCCAGTTCCAGACCCGACACGTCGACCTCGATCGGCAGCGCGCCCGAGTCTTCCTGCGTGTTGAAGAAGATCGGTGCGATCTTGCCGCCCAGCGTGACGCCGCCGTAGCGCTTGTTCGGCACAAACGGGATGTCCTGGCCGGTGGCCCAGATGGTGCTGTTCGTCGCGCTCTTGCGGCTGGAGCCGGTGCCGACCACGTCGCCGACGTAGGCGACCAGGTGGCCCTTTTTCTTCAGGTCCTCGATCAGCTGCATCGGGCCGCGTTTGCCGTCGTCCTCGGGCTTGAACGGCGCGCCGGCGCGTGTGTTCTTCAGCATCGCCAGGTAATGCAGCGGAATGTCCGGGCGGCTCCAGGCGTCGGGCGCGGGGCTCAGGTCGTCGGTGTTGGTTTCGCCCGGCACCTTGAACACGGTGACGGTGATCTTCTTCTCGACCTCGGGGCGGCTGGTGAACCACTCGGCGTCGGCCCAGCTCTGCATCACTTCCTGCGCCTTCGCATTGCCGGCCTTGGCCTTGGCGGCGACGTCGTTGAAGTAGTCGAACATCAGCAGGGTCTTCTTCAGGCCCTCGGCGGCGATGGTCGCCGCCGCGTCGTCGTCGAGCAGCTCGATCAGCGGGTGCACGTTGTAGCCGCCGACCATGGTGCCCAGCAGTTCGGTGGCCTTGGCCTTGCTGACCAGGCCGAGCTGCAGGTCGCCATGGGCCACGGCGGCCAGGAAGCTGGCCTTGACCTTGGCGGCGTCGTCCACACCCGGCGGCACGCGGTGCGTCAGCAGGTCCAGCAGGAAGCTGTCTTCACCGGCCGTGTCCTTGGAAGGATGCGCCTTGATCAGCTCGATCAGTTCGGCGGTCTGCTGGGCCGACAGCGGCAGCGGCGGGATGCCGAGTGCGGCGCGTTCGGCGGCATGTTGGCGGTAGGCGGTCAGCATGTGGGGTTCTCCGGAGGGATGGGATGAATCTTATGTCTTATATAAGACTTGATCAAGATGCGGGAGTTCCAGCGGCGTCGAAGAATGCACGCCGCAGCTCGGCGGGCAGTTGCGTGCCGGTGCGTTGTGCCCGCTCGAGCAACTGCCAGAAGTAGCGGTAGCTGGCGCGGTCGTGCAAGGTGTCGCGATGGCGGATCGGCGCCCAGTGTGCGGCCTGCGCCGCCATCACGATCTCGCCGGCCTGGTCGATCTCGGCGCTGGTCGGGGCAAAAGCCCGGACGATCACAGCCACCTGGTCGGGGTGGATGCTCCACATGCGTGTGTAGCCGAGGCGGCGGCAGGCAGTCTCAGCGGCGGCCTGCAGCGCCTGCTGATCCTTGAATTCGGTGACCACGCAGTGCGAGGGCACCTTGCCATGGCCATGGCAGGCGGCGGCGATCTCCAGCTTGGCACGCAGCACCAGCGCATGCTCGAACTGGCCCTGCACACTCATGCCGCTCTGCGGGATGGCGCCACGGTGGGCCGAGACGAAGTCCATCAGCCCGAAACTCAGCGACTCGTAGCGTGGATGTGCGGCGATGGCCTGCACCTCGCGCAGCGCACCCTGTGTTTCCACCAGCGTGTGCAGCGGGATCGTGCGGCCGATGCCGTGGCGGCGCGCCGCGGCGTCCACCGTCTCGGCGGCGCGCTGCACATCGGCCAGGCCGCGTGGCTTGGGAATCATCAGGTAGGCCAACCTCGCACCGGCGCGCTGCACCAGCAGGTCGACGACGGCTTCGAAGCGGGCATGGCCCACCGGCTGCACACGGGCGCCGACGCGGCCATGGCGGTTGTCGGCGCTGTTGACGAGTTCGGCGATCAGCTGCGCATGTTCGAGTTCGCCGCCGACCGGGGCGCCGTCTTCGCCGTCCAGCGTGACGTCGAACACCGGGCCCAGTTCGACCTGCAGCGCCAGGCTCTTGCGCATGCGCGCTTCGACGCCGCTGTAATGGTCGCAGACCGGCAGTTGCGGCACCGCGGCCTCGTCGGGGTCGAACAAGGCTTCGCGGGGATGGACTCGGAGGCTCATGGGCGGTAGCTGTGGGCGACCCTGGTGTTGCTCCGATTGTCACCGACCGGCCACGTTGCGGCCGGCCGGCTTGCTGCTGCGCCACCACCGGCGGCGCAGCGGCGGCGGCATCACAGCAGGTGCTTGACGCCGTCCTGCTCGCCGGTCAGCTCGGCCAGGGTCTTGTCGATGCAGCCCTGGCTGAACTCGTCGATGGACAGGCCTTCGACGATCTTGTACTTGCCGCCTTCGCAGGTGACGGGGTAGCCGAACATCACGTCCTTGGGGATGCCGTACTCGCCATTGCTGGGAATGCCCATCGTGACCCATTCGCCGCCGGTGCCCAGGGCCCAGTCGCGCATGTGGTCGATGGCGGCGTTGGCGGCACTGGCCGCCGACGACAGGCCACGGGCTTCGATGATGGCGGCGCCGCGCTTGCCGACCGTGGGCAGGAACACGTCCTTGTTCCAGGCGTGGTCGTTGATCATGTCCTTCACGCTGGCGCCGTCGATCGTGGCGAAGCGGTAGTCGGCATACATCGTCGGGCTGTGGTTGCCCCAGACGCCCAGCTTCTTGATGCTGGCCACCGGCTTGCCGGTCTTGGCGGCGATCTGGCTCAGCGCGCGGTTGTGGTCCAGGCGCAGCATCGCGGTGAAGTTCTCGCGCTTCAGGTCGGGTGCGCTCTTCATCGCGATCCAGGCGTTGGTGTTGGCCGGGTTGCCGACCACCAGCACCTTGACGTCGCGGCTGGCCACGGCGTTCAGCGCCTTGCCCTGGCCGATGAAGATCTGGCCGTTGATGGCCAGCAGCTCGGCACGCTCCATGCCGGCCTTGCGCGGCATCGAGCCGACGAGCAGGGCGTGGTCGGTGTCCTTGAACGCCGTCATCGGGTCGCCATGGGCTTCCATGCCGTGCAGCAGCGGGAAGGCGCAGTCTTCCAGCTCCATCATCACGCCCTTCAGCGCCTTCTGCGGGCCTTCGGCCGGCACTTCCAGCAGCTGCAGGATGACGGGCTGGTCCTTGCCCAGCATTTCGCCCGAGGCGATGCGGAACAGCAGGGCATAACCGATCTGGCCGGCGGCACCGGTGACGGCCACGCGAACGGGCTTCTTGCTCATGGGGAAGGCTCCTGACAGAAGGGGGAGGTGGGGGAGGTGGGAAGAATGCAGGGCAGCCGCCGATTTTAGACCGCAGCGGCTGAGGTATGTCTTATGTCTTATGTAAGACCGGTAGAATCCCGCGCATGCCCGAACCCGCGCTCGCTGCGCCCACGCCGTCGTTCCTGCCGCTGTACCAGCAGATCAAGGACCTGCTGATGCGCAGCCTGCAGTCCGGCGAATGGAAACCGGGCGAGGCCATTCCCAGCGAGATGGAGCTGGCGGCACGTTTCAAGGTCAGCCAGGGCACGGTGCGCAAGGCCATCGACGAACTGGCGACCGAGAACCTGCTGGTGCGCCGCCAGGGCAAGGGCACCTTCGTCGCCACGCATGCCGAAGAGAACACGCAGTACCGTTTCCTGCGGCTGAAGCCCGACGACGGTGTGCCGCCGGCCATGCAGCGCCGCCTGCTCGACTGCCGCCGCATGCGTGCACCGATGGACGTGTCGCGGGCGCTGGAGCTGAAGGCAGGCGAAGCCGCGGTGCAGCTGCGCCGGCTGCTGCTCAGCGACGGCCGGCCGGTGGTGCTGGACGACATCTGGCTGCCCGGCAACCTGTTCAAGGGTCTGACGACCGAGAAGCTCAGCGGCTACCGCGGGCCGATGTACAGCCTCTTCGAAACCGAGTTCGGCGTGCGCATGATCCGCGCCGAGGAAAAGATCCGTGCCGTGCCGGCCGGCGCCGAGGAAGCGGCGACGCTGGACCTGCCGGCGGGCGCGCCGCTGCTGTCGGTGGAGCGGCTGTCCTTCACCTATGGCGACAAGCCGGTGGAACTGCGGCGCGGCCTCTACAACACCGCCACCCACCACTACAGGAACGAACTCGGCTGAGGCCGAGCCCCAGTTCCACGTAAGCCTGGTGCATTGCAATAAACTCGTCGGGTTACAGGTCGATTCCAAGGTCTCCGTACCAGGCGCTCCGAAAACACAAAGACCCAAGGACTCAAGGACACCCTCGCCCATGGCCACCCCACCCCGCCCGGTCTACCGCAACATCCACATCACCGACCTCGCCAGCTACCGGCTGCCGCCGGCCGGTTTTGTGTCCATCCTGCACCGCATCAGCGGTGCGCTGATGTTCCTGCTGCTGCCCTTCATCGTCTGGCTGTTCGACGTCAGCCTGACGTCGGAGATTTCGTACGAGAGCTTCACCAGCGCCTTCGTCGCGGGCATCGGCTTCGTGCCGGCCTGGTTCGTCAAGCTCGTCGTGCTGGCGCTGATCTGGGCCTACCTGCACCACTTCATCGCCGGCGTGCGCCACCTGTGGATGGATGCCACACACAGCGTGACGAAACAGCAAGGCCATTCCAGCGCCATCTTCACGCTGGCCTCCAGCGTGCTGCTGACGCTGCTGCTGGGCGCCAAGCTGTTCGGTCTGTACTGAGGGTTCACAAGATGGCCGCCACCAATTTCGGTTCCAAGCGCCTCGTCGTTGGCGCGCACTACGGCATGCGCGACTGGCTGAGCCAGCGTGTCACCGCGGCGCTGATGGCGCTGTTCACCGTCGTGCTGCTGGTGCAACTGCTGCTGCCCGGGCCGCTGGGCTACGACCGCTGGGCCGGCATCTTCGCCGCGCAGTGGATGAAGCTGCTGACCTTCGTCGTCATCGTCTCGCTGGCCTGGCATGCCTGGGTCGGCGTGCGCGACATCTGGATGGACTACATCAAGCCCGTCGGCCTGCGGCTGGCGCTGCAGGTGCTGTCCATCGTCTGGCTCGTCGGCTGTGCCGGCTGGGCCGTGCAAGTGCTGTGGAGACTCTGATGGCGCAGATCGCCAAACGCAAGTTCGACGTCGTCATCGTCGGTGCCGGCGGTTCCGGCATGCAGGCTTCGCTGCGCCTCGCGCAGGCCGGCCTCAACGTGGCCGTGCTGTCCAAGGTGTTCCCGACCCGTTCGCACACGGTGGCCGCGCAAGGTGGCATCGGCGCCAGCCTGGGCAACATGTCCGAGGACAACTGGCACTACCACTTCTACGACACCGTCAAGGGCTCGGACTGGCTGGGTGACCAGGACGCGATCGAGTTCATGTGCCGCGAGGCGCCCAAGGTCGTCTACGAGCTCGAACACTTCGGCATGCCGTTCGACCGCAACCCCGACGGCACGATCTACCAGCGTCCGTTTGGCGGCCACACCGCGAACTACGGCGAGAAGCCGGTGCAGCGCGCCTGCGCCGCCGCCGACCGCACCGGCCACGCGATGCTGCACACGCTGTACCAGCAGAACGTGCGTGCGCGCACGAACTTCTTCGTGGAGTGGATGGCGCTGGACCTGGTGCGCGACGCCGACGGCGACGTGCTCGGTGTCACCGCGCTCGAGATGGAGACCGGCGACATCTACATCCTCGAAGCCAAGACCACGCTGCTGGCCACCGGCGGCGCGGGCCGCATCTTCGCCGCCAGCACCAACGCCTTCATCAACACCGGCGACGGCCTGGGCATGGCGGCACGTGCCGGCATCCCGCTGCAGGACATGGAGTTCTGGCAGTTCCACCCCACCGGCGTGGCCGGCGCCGGCGTGCTGCTGACCGAAGGTTGCCGCGGCGAGGGCGCCATCCTGCGCAACAGCAACGGCGAGCGTTTCATGGAGCGCTACGCGCCGACGCTGAAGGACCTGGCGCCGCGCGACTTCGTCAGCCGCTGCATGGACCAGGAGATCAAGGAAGGCCGGGGCTGCGGTCCGAACAAGGACTACATCAACCTCGACATGACCCACCTGGGCGGCGACACCATCCTGAAGCGCCTGCCCAGCGTGTTCGAGATCGGCCACAACTTCGCCAACGTCGACATCACGAAGGAGCCGATCCCCGTGGTGCCGACCATCCACTACCAGATGGGCGGCATCCCGACCAACATCCACGGCCAGGTCGTGGCGCCCAAGGGCGGCGACCAGAAGTCGGTGATCAACGGCCTGTACGCCGTCGGCGAGTGCGCCTGCGTCAGCGTGCACGGCGCCAACCGCCTGGGCACGAACTCGCTGCTGGACCTGCTGGTCTTCGGCCGCGCCGCCGGTTTCCACATCATCGACACCGTCAAGGGCCAGCCGCAGCACAAGCCGCTGCCGGCCGATGCCGCCGAGCGTTCGCTGGCCCGCGTGGCCAAGCTCGAGGCCGCCAGCTCCGGCGAGTACGCGCAGGACGTTGCGGGCGACATCCGCGCCTGCATGCAGCAGCACGCCGGCGTCTTCCGCACGCAGGCCTCGATGGACGAGGGCGTCGTGAAGATCGAGGCCCTGGCCGAGCGTGTGAAGAACATCGGCCTGAAGGACACCAGCAAGGTCTTCAACACCGCCCGCATCGAGGCGCTGGAAGTCGAGAACCTGATCGAGGCCGCACGGGCCACGATGGTCTCGGCCGCCGCGCGCAAGGAATGCCGCGGCGCCCACACCGTCAACGACTACGAACGCGGCGCCGACGATGCCGAGTTCCCGCTGGGTCGCAATGACCGGGAGTGGATGAAACACACGCTGTGGCATTCCGAAGGCAGCCGCCTGGAATACAAGCCGGTCAACCTGAAGCCGCTGACCGTCGAGTCGGTGCCGCCCAAGGTGCGGACGTTCTGAACGAGGTCGACATCAAATGACGAAGCGCACTTTCCAGATCTACCGCTACGACCCCGACAAGGACGACAAGCCGCGCATGCAGACCATCGAGGTCGAACTCGACGGTTCCGAGCGCATGCTGCTCGACGCGCTGATCAAGCTCAAGCAGGTCGACCCGTCGCTGAGCTTCCGCCGCAGCTGCCGCGAAGGTGTCTGCGGTTCGGACGCGATGAACATCAACGGCAAAAACGGCCTGGCCTGCCTGACCAACATGCGCACGCTGCCCGGCACCGTGGTGCTGAAGCCGCTGCCCGGCCTGCCCGTCATCCGCGACCTCATCGTCGACATGACGGACTTCTTCAAGCAGTACCACTCGATCAAGCCCTACCTCGTCAACGAGGAGCGCCCGCCCGAGAAGGAGCGCCTGCAGTCGCCGGAAGAGCGTGAAGAGCTCAACGGCCTGTACGAGTGCATCCTGTGCGCGAGTTGCAGCACCAGCTGCCCCAGCTTCTGGTGGAACCCGGACAAGTTCGTCGGCCCGGCCGGCCTGCTGCAGGCCTACCGCTTCATCGCCGACAGCCGCGACCAGGCCACCAGCGAGCGCCTGGACAACCTCGAAGACCCCTACCGGCTGTTCCGCTGCCACACCATCATGAACTGCGTCGACGTCTGCCCCAAGGGCCTGAACCCGACGAAGGCCATCGGCAAGATCAAGGAACTGATGGTCCGGAGGACGGTCTAGTGACAGACAGGCTCGACGAACGTGCGTTGTCCAAGCTGCGCTGGCGCTGCCGGCGCGGCCTGCTGGAGAACGACCTGTTCGTCGAGCGCTTTTTCCGCCGCCACGAGGAGACGCTCACGACAAGACAGGCCACCGGGCTGATGGCCCTGATGGACCTGCCGGACAACGACCTGCTCGACCTGTTGCTCGCGCGCCGCGAACTGCAGGGCGAGATCGACATCCCCGAAGTGCACGAGGTGCTGTCGCAACTGCGCGCGCCGCCCGCCCGAGCTGAAGAAAGGCCAACGAGATGACCCCCTCCGACGTGAAAGCCACCCTGTCGTTCTCCGACGGCAGCCCCAGCATCGACCTGCCCTTGTACAAGGGCAGCATCGGGCCCGACGTGATCGACATCCGCAAGCTCTACGGGCAGACGGGCAAGTTCACCTACGACCCGGGGTTCCTGTCGACGGCCTCGTGCCAGAGCGCCATCACCTACATCGACGGCGACAAGGGTGAACTGCTGTACCGCGGCTACCCGATCGAGCAGCTGGCGACGCAGTGCGACTTCCTCGAGACCTGCTACCTGCTGCTGAAGGGCGAACTGCCCAACGCCGGGCAGAAGACCGACTTCGTGAAGCTCGTGACCAACCACACGATGGTCAACGAGCAGATGCAGTTTTTCCTGCGTGGTTTCCGCCGCGACGCCCACCCGATGGCGGTGATGACGGGCCTGGTCGGCGCGCTGTCGGCCTTCTATCACGACAGCACCGACATCAACAACCCGCAGCACCGCGACATCGCCGCGATCCGCCTGATCGCGAAGATGCCGACGCTGGTGGCCATGGCCTACAAGTACGGCATCGGCCAGCCCTTCATCTACCCGAAGAACGACCTCTCGTACTCGGCCAACTTCATGCGCATGATGTTCGCCACGCCGTGCGAGGACTACGAGCCGAACGACGTGCTGGTGCGTGCCATCGACCGCATCTTCATCCTGCATGCCGACCACGAGCAGAACGCATCGACCTCGACGGTGCGCCTGTGCGGCAGCTCGGGCACCAACCCGTTTGCGGCCATCGCAGCCGGCGTGGCCTGCCTCTGGGGCCCGGCACACGGTGGTGCCAACGAAGCCGCGCTGAACATGCTGGAAGACATCCAGAAGGCCGGCGGCGTCGAGAAGATCGGCGAGTTCATCAAGCAGGTGAAGGACAAGAGCTCCAACGTCAAGCTGATGGGCTTCGGCCACCGCGTCTACAAGAACTACGACCCGCGCGCCAAGCTGATGCGTGAGACCTGCCACGAAGTGCTGAACGCGCTGGGCCTGCACAACGACCCGCTGTTCAAGCTGGCGATGGCGCTGGAGAAGATCGCGCTGGAAGACGAGTACTTCGTCGCCCGCAAGCTGTACCCGAACGTCGACTTCTACTCGGGCATCGTGCAGCGCGCGCTGGGCATCCCGGTCAGCCTGTTCACGGCGATCTTCGCGCTGGCCCGCACCGTCGGCTGGATCGCCCAGCTGAACGAGATGATCGGCGACCCCGAGTACAAGATCGGCCGCCCGCGCCAACTATTTGTTGGTGCAGCACGACGGGATGTGACACCCATCGCCCAGCGCTGAGTGAGAATGCGCCGGCATGAACTGGCTGGCGCGACTGTTCTCCCCCCGCAAGTCCGAAGCCCCGCCGGCGCCGCGCCCCCCGCGTGCGCCGGCTGCGGCTGTGCCG
>JBASTF010000510.1:0-2353 GCA_049274755.1 Rubrivivax sp.
GAGCTGAAGTTCGACGGCCTGGCCATCAACCTGCGCTACGAAGCCGGCCTGCTGGTGCAGGCCACGACCCGCGGCGACGGCGAAGCCGGCGAAGACGTGACACACAACGTGCGTACCATCGGCCAGATCCCGCTGCGCCTGCTGGGCGCCGATGCCGCTCTGCCGCCGCTGCTGGAGGTGCGCGGCGAGGCCTACATGCGGCGCGATCACTTCGAGCGCCTCAACGAACGCCAGCGCGAGAAGGGCGACAAAACCTTCATCAACCCGCGCAACACGGCGGCCGGCGCGATCCGCCAGCTCGACGCCAAGGCGGCCGCCGAGAAGAAGCTGAGCTTCTTCGCCTATGGCCTGGGCGACACCCAGGGCTGGCAGCAGCCGGCCACACACAGTGCAACGCTGGACGCGCTGGCGGCCTTCGGCCTGCCGGTGAGCGCCGAACGTGCCGTCGCACAGGGCGCGGCCGGCCTGGTGGCCTTCCACCAGCGCATCGGCGCGCAACGCGACGCGCTGCCCTTCGACATCGACGGTGTTGTCTACAAGCTCAACAGCATCGAACTGCAGAAGCGCCTGGGCTTCGTCACCCGTGAACCGCGCTGGGCCGTGGCGCACAAGTACCCGGCGCAGGAGCAGATGACGCGGCTGAACGGCATCGAGATCCAGGTCGGGCGCACCGGCAAGCTGACGCCGGTGGCCAAGCTGGCGCCGGTGTTCGTCGGCGGCACGACGGTGAGCAATGCCACGCTGCACAACGTCTTCGAATTGCGGCGCAAGGGGGTGCGCATCGGCGACACGGTGATCGTGCGCCGCGCCGGCGACGTGATTCCGGAGGTCGTCGGCCGTGTGCCGGGCGAGCGCGCGGGTTATGTGCCGAACTTCCGCATCTGGCCGCGCCGTTGTCCGGCCTGCGGCAGCCTGGCCGAGCGCGAAAAGGGCGGCATGGACTACCGCTGCTCGGGCGGCCTGTTCTGCCCGGCCCAGCGCAAGCAGGCGATGCTGCACTTCGCCGGCCGGCGTGCGATGGACATCGAGGGCCTGGGCGACAAGCTGGTGGACCAGCTGGTCGACGGCGACATCGTGCGCACGCTGCCCGAGCTGTACACCCTGGGCCTGGTCAAGCTCACGGCGCTGGAGCGCATGGGCGAAAAAAGCGCGCTGAACCTGGTGGCGGCGCTGGAGCAGAGCAAACACAGCACGCTGCCGCGTTTCCTGTTTGCACTGGGCATCCGCCAGGTCGGCGAGGCCACGGCCAAGGACCTGGCGCGCCACTTCGGCAGCCTGGACCGCATCATGGACGCGCCCGAAGCCGAGCTGCTGCAAGTACCCGATGTCGGCCCCATCGTCGCGCACAGCATCCACAGCTTTTTCCAGCAGCCGCACAACCGCGAGGTCGTCGAGCGGCTGCGCGGTCCCGACATCGGCATCCAGTGGACCGAAGGCGAAGGTGCAACGACGGTGCCGCAGACGCTGGCCGGCAAGACCCTGGTGCTCACCGGCACGCTGCCGACGTTGGCGCGCGACGATGCCAAGGCCTTGATCGAAGCCGCCGGCGGCAAGGTGGCGGGGTCGGTGTCGAAGAAAACCAGCTACGTCATCGCCGGCGAAGAAGCCGGCAGCAAGCTCGACAAGGCGAGGGAGCTGGGTGTGCCGGTGCTGGACGAGGCCGGGCTGCAGGCCTTGCTGGCGCGGCCGGCCGACGCTGAGGGCCAGCCATGACGCCGCCGCGCACGGTTCGCAGGATCGCCTTGCTGGGCGGCGAATCCAGCGGCAAGACCACGCTGGCCATCGCGCTGGCCCAGGCCCTGGGCACCGTGTGGGTGGCCGAATACGGCCGCCAGCGCTGGGAGGAACTGCGCGAGACGCTGGACGTGGCCGAACTCGTGGCCGTCGCGCGCCGCCAGGTGCAGTGGGAAGACGAGGCCAGCCGGCGTGCGCACAACGGCTGGCTGGTCTGCGACACGACGCCGCTGACCACGCTGCAGTACTGCCTGCACGACCATGGCCAGGCGCCGCCCGAACTGCAGCGCCTGGCCGAACGCCACTACGACCTGACGGTGCTCTGCGAACCCGACTTCGGTTTTGTGCAGGACGGCTGCCGCCGCGACGACGGTTTCCGCGCCGCCCAGCATGCCTGGACGCTGGCGCGGCTGGCCGAACGTGGCATCACGCCGCTGCTGGTGCGTGGCGCCGTCGAAGAACGTGTGCGGCAGGTGCTGCGCGCGGTGCTGGAACTCGGCCACTGAGCGGCATGGCTCAGCCCGGCCAGCAGCGCGGCGAGCCTGGGCTCGTCTTCGACGACCAGCACCGGTGGGCTGCCGGCGGCGCGCAGCGGCGTGGCGGTGCCTAGGTCGGCAGG
>JBASTF010000511.1:0-5076 GCA_049274755.1 Rubrivivax sp.
CAGCGGCGCCGCGCCGGCCAAGCCGCTGACACGCTGCGGCGACAAGGACGGCCAGCCGGCCTGGTCGCCGCAGGGCGACCGCATCGCCTTCATCGCGCGGCGCGAGCAGCAGGGCACGAAGGACAAGACCCCGCAGCTCTATGTCATCGCGCCCGATGGTGGCGAGGCGCAACGGGTCAGCAGCTTCGCGCCCGGTATCGAGTCCTTCAAGTGGCTGCCCGACGGCCGGCGTGTGGTCTTCGCCGCCTGGACCTGGCCGCAGCTGAAGGGCGCTGCCGCCCAGGCCAAGGCCTATGGGGACTTCAGCGAGCGCAAGGAAAGCGGCCACGCCACCAGCGAGACCTTCTACCGCTACTGGGACCACGACGTGCCGATGGGCCGTGTGCTGCACCTGTGGCTGCTGGACACGGCCACCGGGCGCGCTGTCGACCTGTTCGAAGGCACGGCCTACGAACTGCCGCGCGACGGCGAAGGCAACGACGCCTATGACCCGCACCCGGACGGCCAGCGCCTCGTGTTCCAGCACGACCCGGCGGCCGTGCCCACGCTCGGCAACCCGCTGGCCCTGGCCGAACTGCAGCTGCGCACGCGGCGTGTGAAGACGCTGGCCGTTGACCCGGCCTGGGACTTCGCCGGCCCGCGCCACGCAGCCGATGGCCGGCTGGCGTTCACGGCCGCCCATGTCGCCGAACACCACACGGCGCCGCGCCGGCTGGTGCTGCTGGACCAGCGCGGCCGCCGGCAACTCGTCGGCCAGAACTGGGACATCGAGGTCGACACGCCGCTGCGCTGGGCCGCCGATGGCAGCGCCGTCTTCTTTGCCGCCGACCAGCGCGGCCGCCGCCACCTGTGGCGTTGCAACCTGGACGATGGCGACCTCGACGTCGTGCACAGCGGCGGCTGGGTCGGTGCCTTCGACACTGCGGCCGGCACGCAGCTGGTGGCTGCGGATTCGGCCCTGCATCCGGCGCGTGCCTATGCCCGGCAAGGCGGCGACGCCGCGCCGCGCCGCATCGAGAGTTTCAACGACAAGCTGCTGGCCGGCGTGGCGCTGGGCGAGCTGCGCGAAGTGGAGCTGCGCGGCGCACTCGACGAGCCGGTGCAGATGTGGCTGACGCTGCCGCCGGGCTTCGACGCCAAGAAGAAACACCCGGTCATCCACGTCATCCACGGCGGGCCGTTCACCGCTGCCGGCGACAGCTTCAGCTGGCGCTGGAACCCCCATGTGTTCGCAGCCCGTGGGCATGTGGTGGCGCAGGTGAACTACCACGGCTCCAGCGGCTTTGGCTGGGCCTTCAAACACAGCCTGATCGGCCGCCAGGGCCAGCTGGAACTGCAGGACATCGAGGCCGGCACCGACTGGCTGCTGCGCCAGCGCTGGGTGGACAAACAGCGCATCGTCGCCACCGGCGGCAGCTACGGCGGTTTCCTCGTCGCCTGGATGAACGGCCATGTGGCGCCGGGGCGCTACCAGGCCTACGTCTGCCACGCCGGCGTCTTCGACCGCATCGCCACCTTCGCTGCCGACTCCTACCCGGTGCGGCCCAAGGACCTGGGCGCACGCTACTGGGACGACATGCCCAAGGTGTTGTCGCAGAGCCCGATGGCCTTCGCCGGCCAGATGCAGACACCGACGCTGGTGATCCACGGCGCGAAGGACTACCGTGTGCCCGACTGCAACGGCCTGGCCTACTACAACACGCTGAAGGCCAAGGGCGTGGACGCGCGGCTGCTGTGGTTCGGCGACGAGAACCACTGGGTGCTGAAGCCGCGCAACTCGCGGCAGTGGTACCGCGAGTTCATGGACTGGGTGCTGCGCTACACCAGCTGAACACGCAGCTCCGGCAGGCCGGCGACGCTGCCGACCATCAGGTCGCCGGCGACGATGGCAGCCACACCTTCGGGCGTGCCGGTGAAGATCAGGTCGCCGGGCTGCAGCTCCCAGGCCGCCGACAGGTGGGCTATGGTCTCGGCGATGTTCCAGATCAGCTTGGCGACCGTGCTGCGCTGGCGCTCGCTGCCGTTGACCTGCAGTGCGATGGCGGCCTGCGTCACGTCGCCAGCGTCGGCAACCGGCACCACCGGGCCGATTGGCGCGCTGTGGTCGAAACCCTTGCCGATGCACCAGGGCCGGCCCTGCTTTTTCATGTCGTTCTGCAGGTCGCGGCGTGTCATGTCCAGGCCCACGGCATACCCCCAGACATGTTGCATCGCGTCGGCGGTGGGGATGTTGCGGCCGCCCTTGCCGATGCAGGCCACGAGCTCGATCTCGTGGTGCAGGTTCTTCGTCAGCGTGGGGTAGGGCATGGCGCCGGTTTCGCCGGCCGGCACCACCAGCAGCGCATCGGCCGGCTTCAGGAAGAAAAACGGCGGCTCGCGGCCGGTGAAGCCCATCTCCTTGGCGTGGTCCTCGTAGTTGCGGCCGACGCAGTAGACGCGGCGCACGGGAAAACGCTGGGTGCTGCCGGCGATGGGCAGCGTGGGAGCAAGGGGCGGGGCGAACGGATGGTCCATGTCGTGGGGTGGGGTGAACTCAGGTCGTGGAAATCTTCAGGTTGCGGACGATGCCGCCCCAGAACTCGAAGTCCTTGGCGATGGCGGCATTCAGTGTCTCGGCGCTGCTGCCGGTGCCGATGGCGGCGAACTCCGCGAGGCGTTTGGCGGTGTCGCGGTCTTGTGCGATCTTGGCCATCTGCCGGTTCAGCGCGGCCACCATGTCGGCCGGTGTGCCACGCTTGGCGAAGAAGCCGTGCCAGGTGCTGCCGATGATGCCGTCTTCGTCGAGGCCGGGCTTGTATTCGTTGACGGTGCCGACGTTGGGCAGTTGTTCGATGCGGCTGCCACCGGTCACCGCGATGGCCTTGACGCCGCCGGACTGCACACGCGGCACGGCCGTGCCCGAGCCTTCGAGGAAGATCGGCACGGTGCCGGCCATCACGTCGGTGGCGGGGTTGCCGGTGTAGGGGATGTGGTTGATCTTCAGGCCCAGCGTCTGCGCCCAGTACTCGACGGCCAGGTGCGGGTGCGAGCCCACGCCCAGCGACGCGTAGTCGAGCTTGCCCGGGTTCTGCTGCGCGTACTCGACCAGTTCCTTCATGTTCGAGAACGGCGCCTTCGGCGACGCGATCAGCACGTGCGGCAGCGTGCAGATCTGCGAGATCGCCGTGTAGTCCTTGACCGGGTCCAGCTTCATCTTCGGGTAGACATGCGGCGTGATGCCCATGATCGAGCGCACCGAATAGAACAGCGTGTAGCCGTCGGCCGGGCGTTCGGTGACGGTGGTCCAGCCCAGCGAGCCGCCGGCGCCGGGTTTGTTCTCGACGACAAAGGGCTGGCCGAACTCCTTCGAGAGCTTTTCGGCAAAGATGCGGCCGACGACGTCGACATTGGCCCCGGCCGGGAAGGGCACGACCAGGCGGACGGCCTTGCCGGGATAAGCGTCCGCCGCGATGGCCCGGGGTGCGCCGACGATGGCGGACAGGCCCATGCCGACGACGAAGGACCGGCGGCCCAGTTGCTGTTTCGATTCCATTCGAGATGTCTCCATGCTGTTGTGTGTGGGCATGGCCTGGCCGACCATGCAGGGCTTCGAAGTCAGGGTGTGGCGTCACCACCTTCGACGATCGTGATTTCGACGATGCCGGCGCCGCCGCGGCGCGCGCTGGCGGCGTCCATGTAGTCCGCCGACTCGAAGCAGGCCACGCCGGCTTCGAAGCTCGGGAACTCGATGACGACAAAACGGTGGAAGTCGGCAGGCCCTTCCATGGTCCGGAAGCGCCCGCCGCGGGCCAGCACACGGCCGCCATGGGCCGCGACGATGGCGGGCACACGGTCGGTGTAGCGCTTGTATTGCGCCGGGTCCTTCACCAGGGCGCGGGCGATCCAGTAGGCAGGCATGGGCCGGTCCTCGTCGCGGTCAGGGCAGGATCACGCTCGATCCGGTGGTGCGGCCGCTTTCGAGGTCGGCATGGGCTTTGGCGATGTCGGCCAGCGCATAGCGCTGGTTGACGCTGACCTTCAGCGCACCCCGCGCGAACATCGCAAACACCGCGGCGGCCGAGCTGCGCAGGTCGTCGGTGGACGCGGTGTAGGTCACCAGCGTCGGGCGCGTGAAGTACAGCGAACCCGCCTTCTGCAGCGTGCTGGCGGCCACCGGCGGCGGCGCACCGGTGGTGGTGCCGAAGCTGACGAAGAAACCACGCGGCGCCAGGCTGTTCAACGAGGCGTCGAAGCTGTTTTTGCCCACCGAGTCGTAGACCACGGGCACGCCGGCGCCACCGGTGATCTGCTTCACACGCGCAGCGATGTCTTCGCTGAGGCGGTCGATGCAGAAGTCGTAGCCGTTGGCCAGCGCCAGCGCCACCTTTTCGGGGCCGGCGGCGACGCCGATCATGCGTGCGCCCAGGGCCCTGCCCCACTGGCCGGCGAGCAGGCCGACACCGCCTGCCGCGGCATGGAACAGCACAAACTGCCCGGCCTGCACCGCATAACAGCGCTGCAGCAGGTACTCCACCGTCATGCCCTTCAGCAGCGACGCGGCGATGGTGGTGTCGTCCATCTGCGCCGGGGCGTGCAGCAGCCGGGCTGCCGGGTAGTTGCGGCGCGTCGAACAGGCACCCAGCACCGGGCCGCTGGCGTAGCAGACACGGTCGCCGACGGCGAAATCGGCGACACCAGCGCCCAGGGCCTCGACGACACCGACGGCCTCGGTGCCCAGGCCGCTGGGCATGGGCGCCGGGTACTGGCCGGAGCGGGTGTAGATGTCCTGGAAGTTGAAGCCGATGGCGGTGTGGCGGATGCGCACTTCGCCGGCACCGGGTTCGGGCAGGTCGAGGTCTTCGATCTGCAGCACTTCGGGGCCGCCGGCGGCGTGGATGCGGACAACGGTGGTTTTCATGCGGGGCTCGTGATGACGGAGGATGGGGGGGACAGGTAGGCACGCAGCAGGGCCGGCGGCAGTGCACGGCGCTGCTGCTCGGCCACGGCGGCGGTGGCAGCACGCATCGCCGCGAGGTCGAGCTGTTCGCGGCCCAGCACGGCCACGCCCAGCTCCTGCAGGCGCTGCAACGCTTCGTC
>JBASTF010000512.1:0-4452 GCA_049274755.1 Rubrivivax sp.
GGCCGAAGGCCGCTGGCGGCGTGCACTGGTGGCGGGCGGTTTCCCGGTGTCGGCCCTGGTGCTGGGCGCCGGCCCGGCGCTGCCGGCCTGGGCCTGGCTGCTGTGTGCCCTGCCTTTGTTGCTGGCCTATCCGCTGCGCACCTGGCGCGACGCGCCGTTTTTCCCGACACCGGCCGATGCACTGGCCGGCCTGGACCAGGTGGTGCAACTCGCGCCCGGCGCCCGGGTGCTCGACGCCGGCTGCGGCCTGGGCCATGGGCTGCAGGCGCTGCGCCGTGCCTGGCCGCAGGCGCAGCTGGTGGGCATCGAGTTCAGCCGGCCGCTGGCCTGGGCTGCCCGCTGGCGCTGCCGCGATGCCGAGGTGCAGCGTGCCGACATGTGGGCGGCGTCCTGGGCCGGTGTCGACTGCCTCTATCTGTTCCAGCGGCCGGAGAGCATGGCACGCGCCATCGCCAAGGCCGAGGCCGAGATGGCGGCGGGCCGCTGGTTCGTCAGCCTCGAGTTCGAGGTGCCGGGCCGCCGCGCCACGGCGCGCCTGGGTGCACCGGGTGCACGCCCGGTGTGGATCTATCGCCTGGGCGGCACGCCGCCGGGCTCAACCGGGCGGCCGTCGCGCCGATAACAGCCCAAGACAGCGCCGGCGGCCTTCCGCCGGCTCGCCACTGAGTCCCGCACACCATGTTTGTCATCGTCGGTTGGGTTCTTGCGCTTGGATGCATCTTCGGCGTGTACATCGTGCACGGCGGGAACATCAGCGTCATCCTGAAAGCGCTGCCGTTCGAGATGATCACCATCTTCGGCGCCGCGCTGGGTGCCTTCCTGGCCAACAACCAGATGAAGGTGATCAAGGCCTCGCTGAAGGGCCTGGGCCAGTGTTTCAAGGGCAGCAAGTTCAGCAAGGCCCGCTACATGGAACTGCTGGCGCTGATGTATGACATCCTGCAGAAGGCGCGCAAGGAAGGCCTGATGTCCATCGAAAAGGACGTCGAAGACCCGCACAGCAGCCCGTTGTTCCAGAAGTACCCGACGGTGGGCAACGACCACCACATCACCGAATTCATCACCGACTACCTGCGCATGATGGTGTCGGGCAACCTGAACGCGCACGAGATCGAGTCGCTGATGGACAGCGAGATCGAGACCCACCACCAGGAAGAACATGCCGCCGTGGCCGCCATCGCGCGCCTGGCCGGTGGCCTGCCGGCCTTCGGCATCGTGGCCGCCGTGCTGGGCGTGGTGAACACCATGGGCTCGGTGGGCCAGCCGCCGGCGGTGCTGGGCGGCATGATCGGCTCGGCCCTGGTCGGTACCTTCCTGGGCATCTTGCTGGCCTACGGTTTTGTCGAACCGCTGGGCGGCCTGCTCGAGCAGAAGGTCGAAGACGCGGGCAAGGAACTGCAGTGCATCAAGACCACGCTGCTGGCCTCGATGCAGGGCTACGCGCCGCAGGTGGCCATCGAGTTCGGCCGCAAGGTGCTGTACAGCGGCGACCGTCCGACGTTCACCGAGCTCGAAAGCCACGTGAAGAAGAAATGAAGATGCCGGCCACGCATCGCAGCAAGGTTCCGGATCCGGGTTGCCCGGTCCGGAACGCGGCCCCCTTGGGGGGTAGCGAGCCCAGCGAGCTTGGGGGCGCGTGATGGCTGGCGACGCAAAAAAGCTGCAACCGATCATCATCAAGCGCGTCAAGAAGGGCGGCCATGCCGCCCATGGCGGCGCGTGGAAGATCGCGTATGCCGACTTCGTGACCGCGATGATGGCCTTCTTCCTGCTGATGTGGCTGCTGGGCAGCACCACCGAAGGCGACAAGAAGGGCCTGGCGGACTACTTCGGCAGCCCGCTGAAGGTGGCGCTGCTGGCCGGCGGCAGCGGCTCGGGCGACTCCTCGCATGTCGTCAAGGGCGGCGGCCAGGACCTCACACGCACCAACGGCCAGGTCAAGCGCGGCGACATCGAGGCCCAGCGCAGCACCGTCAACCTGCAGGCGCTGAAGCAGGAGCAGGTGCGCGCCGAGGTGGCGCGGCTGGAAGACCTGAAGAAGAAGATCGAAGAGAAGATCGACGGCAATGCGCGGCTGGCAGCGCTGAAGACGCAGCTGCGGCTGGACATGACACGCGACGGCCTGCGCATCCAGATCGTCGACGCCGACAACCGGCCGATGTTTCCCAGCGGCAGTGCCGTCGTGCAACCCTACATGCGCGACCTGCTGCGCGACATCGGCAGCGTGCTCGCCGAAGTACCGAACCGGCTGACGCTGGAAGGTCACACCGACGCCCAGCCCTTCCCCGGCGGGGAACGCGGCTACAGCAACTGGGAGCTTTCGGCCGACCGCGCGAATGCGTCGCGCCGTGAACTCATCGCCGGCGGCATGCCCGAAGACCGCATGCTGCGTGTGCAGGGCCTGGCCGCCAGTTCGCCGTTCGACCGCCAGGACCCGCTGGCGCCGACGAACCGCCGCATCAGCATCATCGTGATGAACCGCGAGGCCGAAGACCGCTTCTTCCGCACCGCGCCCGACACGATCAGCGCCGCCGAGGGCAACGAAGCACCCGCCAACATCGCGCCGAATCTGGCACCGCTGGCAGGCGGCGACTCAAGTCCCTCTTCCCGTCACCGATAACCCACACAGCCCGCCACCAAGGTTGTCATCCATGAGCAACGCCACCGACCTCAAATTCCTGATCGTCGACGACTTTTCCACCATGCGCCGCATCGTGCGCGGCCTGCTCAAGGAGATGGGCTGCAACAACGCCGAAGAGGCCGAAGACGGTGCCATCGCGCTGAACATGCTGAAGGCGGCGAAGTTCGACTTCGTGGTCTCGGACATCAACATGCCGAACATGAACGGCTTCGATCTGCTGAAGGCCATCAAGGCCGAGGACAGCCTCAAGCACCTGCCGGTGCTGATGGTCACGGCCGAAGCACGCAAGGAAGACATCGTGCTGGCCGCCCAGAGCGGTGCTGCCGGCTACATCGTGAAGCCGTTCACGAAGGCCACGCTGGAAGAGAAGGTCCAGAAGATCCTGCAAAAGCTGGCCGCCACGGCCTGACGAACAAGGGAGATCCACATGAAGATGGAAGACATCGGCGCCTTGAAGCCCGCCGAAGCCCTGGCCGTGTCGCCCGAGGTGTTCCAGCAACTCGGTTCGATCACACGCCTGCTGCACGACACGATGCAGCAACTGGGCGTGATGCCCAAGCTGCAGGTGGCCACCGACGGCCTGCCCGACGCACGCAGCCGCCTGACCTACATCGCCAGCAAGACCGCCGACGCCGCCAACAAGGTGCTGAACCTGGTGGACAACGCGAAGAGCGAACAGGCGCAGATCGCCGACGCCACACGCGCCATTGCCGCCGCCATCGTCGCCGACCCGGTGAAGGCCGTGGCCTCGGGCGCGGTGCTGAACTTCGTGCAGGACGTCGAACAGCGCACCGCCGTCGTCGACAACCACCTGACCGACATCATGATGGCCCAGGACTTCCACGACCTCACCGGCCAGGTGGTGGCCAAGGTCGTGACGCTGGCCAACGACCTGGAGGACAGCCTCGTGAAGCTGCTGGTCCAGGTGGTGCCGCCGGACCACCGCGAGAAGGTGGACCCGAACGTGCTGAACGGCCCGGTCGTCAACGCCGAAGGCCGCACCGACGTCGTCACCAACCAGGGCGAGGTCGACGACCTGCTCGCCAGCCTGGGGTTCTGAAATGAGCTCGCAGGCTCTGCCGAGAGCGCGCTCCCGCTCGGCGGGACCGGCCGCAGGCCTGAGGGTGCTGACGTGAGCGATGCGCGCGCAGCCCTGCGGCGCATCGAGCAGATCTGCACCGAACAGCCGACGCTGTTCACCGCGATGTTCGCGGTTCTTGCCACCCACCCCGGCGTGCCGCGTGCACAGCTGGCGCAGGCGATCAAGCAGTTCCGCCGCGATGCCGAGCCCTATGCCATCGAAGATGTGATGGGCTTGCTGACCGCCATCACCAACGGCGCGCAGCAGGCGTTCGACGCCGTGCTGCGCACCCGCCGCGGCGGCGAACGCAAGGCCGTGGCACTGCCCTTCGTGCGGCCGGACTGACGGCCGCCTGAACCCGGCGCGGATCACGCCCGGGAAACCCCCTCTTATCGGCCTCAAGCCGAAGCGCAACGCCGGCACCATGGCAAGGCTCATCGTGAGCCCGCATTGCCATGGCCGACGACGCCCAGGACCGCAACCTACCCGCATCAGAGCGCAAGATCGAGAAGGCCCGCTCGGAAGGCCAGGTCGCGCGTTCGCGCGAGCTTGGCCACCTGGCGGCCATGGGTGCGGGCTTTGTGCTGCTCATCGTGTTTGCGCCCTGGCTCACGGCCTGGGGCCGGCAGCTGCTGGGCGAAGGCCTGAGCTTCGACGCCGCGATGCTGGCGCGACCGGGCGCGATGACCGAGCGCCTGGCGCAGCTGGCCACACGCATGCTGGCCGCGGT
>JBASTF010000513.1:0-2323 GCA_049274755.1 Rubrivivax sp.
CGGCCGACGTCGATGCGGCCGTGAAAAGCGCCCGCGCGGCCTTCGACGAGCGCCGCTGGGCCGGCATGGCGCCGGCCGTGCGCAAGAAGATCCTGCAGCGTTTCGCCGAGAAGATCCTCGGCGCGAAGGAAGAGCTTGCGCTGCTGGAAACGCTGGACATGGGCAAGCCCATCCAGCATGCGCTGGGTGTCGACGTGCCCAGCACCGCACGCTGCATCGCCTGGTATGCCGAGGCCGTCGACAAGGTCTACGACGAGATCGCGCCCACGGCCCCCAGCGCGCTGGCGCTGATCACACGCGAGCCCATGGGCGTGGTCGGCTGCATCGTGCCCTGGAACTACCCGATGATCATGGCCGCCTGGAAGCTGGGGCCGGCCCTGGCCAGCGGCAATTCAGTGGTGCTCAAGCCCAGCGAAAAGAGCCCGTACAGCGCGCTGCGCCTGGCCGAGCTGGCGCTGGAGGCCGGTGTGCCGCCCGGTGTGTTCAATGTCGTGCCCGGTTTCGGCCCCGAGGCCGGCGAGGCGCTGGCCCTGCACATGGACGTCGATGCCATCGGCTTCACCGGCAGCACACGCATCGGCCGCCGCATGCTGGATTGCGCGGCGCGCAGCAACCTGAAACGCGTCTACAACGAACTCGGCGGCAAGTCCGCCGTGCTGGTGTTCCCGGACTTCGCCGACCTGCCGCGTGTGGCCGAGACGGTGGCCGGCAGCATGTTCTTCAACCAGGGCGAAAGCTGCAACGCGCCGTCGCGGGTGATCGTGCACGACAGCATCGCCGACGACTTCGTGGCCCTGGTCGCCGCCCAGGCGCCGCAGTACAGCCCGGCCGACCCGCTGGATCCACGCACCGTGATGGGTGCCCTGGTCGACGAAACACAGCTGCGCAACGTGCTCGGCTACATCGAGGCCGGCCAGCAAGAAGGTGCACGCTGCGTCGTCGGCGGCCGCCGGGCGCGCGCCGACAGCGGCGGCTACTACGTCGAGCCCACGGTGTTCGACGCTGTCGCCAACGGCATGAAGATCGCCCGCGAAGAGATCTTCGGGCCGGTGCTGTCGGTCATCCGCTTCAGCGACGAAGCCGAAGCCGTGAAGCTGGCCAACAACAGCCACTACGGGCTGCAGGCCAGCGTCTGGAGCGACAAGCTCAGCCGCGCCCACCGCGTCGCCCGGGCGCTGCGCGCCGGCACCGTGCATGTGAACCAGTACGACGAGGACGACATCACCGTGCCTTTCGGCGGCTACAAACAAAGCGGCAACGGCCGCGACAAGAGCCTGCACGCCTTCGACAAGTACACCGAGTTGAAGACGACCTGGCTGCGGATCGACAGCGCATGAAGGCGCTGACGGAGAGCCTGCACGCCGCCGGCGTGCACACGCTGCTGGTGCAGTTCACCGACCTGAACGGTGTGGCCAAGGGCAAGTTCGTGCCGCTGGCGCATCTGGACACGGTGCTGGCCGAAGGCGCCGGGTTTGCTGGGCCGTCCATCGTCGGCACCGGCCTGCCCCGCACCGGGCCGCGTTCGGAGTTCTACGCCCGTGGCGACGCGGCGACGGCGCAGCCGCTGCCCTGGATGCCGGGTGCGGCCCGCATCGTCGGCGACGGGTTTGTCGACGGCAAGCCTTTCGACGCCTGCCCGCGCCAGGTGCTGCACCGCGCGCTGGCACGGCTGGCGGCACAAGGCCTGACGCTGTGCACCGGCATCGAACCCGAGTTCTTCCTGCTGAAGCGCGATGGCGCACGCTGGCTGCCGGCCGACGACCACGACCGTCTCGACAAGCCTTCTTACGACCTGAAGTCGCTGCCGCGCCAGCAGGGTTTCCTGCAGGCCTTGTCGCACGCCCTGTCGGCCTGCGGCCTGGACATCCTGCAGATCGACCACGAAGACGCGCACAGCCAGTACGAACTGAACTTCGTGTATGCCGACGCGCTGACCAGCGCCGACCGGCTGATGCTGTTCAAGCTGGCGGCCCACACGCTGGCCGAAGAGCGCGGCCTGGTGTTTTCGATGATGGCCAAGCCCTTCGCCGACCAGCCCGGCAGCGGCCAACACTTCCACGTCTCGCTGTGGCGCGACGGCCGGCTGGCCGACGGCGTGGCGCGGCACTTCATCGCCGGTGTGCTGGCCCATGCGCCGGCGCTGTGTGCCATCGCCGCGCCGACGGTGAACTCGTACAAGCGGCTGACGGTGGGCCGGTCCCTGTCCGGCACCACCTGGGCGCCGGCCTACATCGCCCATGGCCCGAACAACCGCACGGCGCTGCTGCGCACGTTGCCGGGGCGCTTCGAGTGGCGGCTGCCCGACGCCAGCGCGAACCCCTAC
>JBASTF010000514.1:0-4232 GCA_049274755.1 Rubrivivax sp.
GCGCAGTTCGATCTCGGGCACGGGCATCGTCGGCAACAGCGGCGGTGGCGCCACACGCGGCGGCGCCCCTTTCAGCAGCGGTTCGGGCGCGGGCTCGCGGCCGGGGCTGACGATCTGCACCATCAGCGGCGCGGCATGGCGCACCACCTGTTCGAGCAGGTTCAATTGCACCAGGGCCCAGAACACCAGCACGTGGCCTGCGAGCACCGTGAGGCTGACCCAGGGCCGCGCTTGGCGATGGGTTGGCGGGGGCCAGGACAAGCTGGAGTTCATGTTACCAATCCTAGCACGATTGAGAACGATTCGCATTTGTGTCGAGTGACGGCGTTGCTGCAAACACAACAGCGTGGCAACACCCCAGCGCCGAGCCTGCTGCTCAACGCCGGGGGTGCGGCATCACCGGAGGTCGGTGGCGGGGGCGCTCAGTCCTCGTCGCGCACCTGGTGCTGTCCCACCAGCGTCTGCTGCACGCTCGGCGGCACGGCCTCGTAGTGCGACAGCTCGATCGTGTAGCGGCCCTGGCCGCTGGTCATCGCGTTCAGCCGCGACTGGTAGCCCGAGAGTTCGGACATCGGCACCTGGCCACGCACGATCATCGTGCCGATGGCGCCGTTGGCCGTGCCGTTGACGAGGCCGCGGCGCGATGACAGGTCGCCGGTGATGTCGCCCATCGCGCTGTCGGGCGCGGTGATCTCCACGTGCACGATGGGCTCCAGCACGATGGGCCGGGCTTCGCGGATGGCGCCCAGGAAGGCCTTGCGGCCGGCCGTGACGAAGGCGATCTCCTTGCTGTCCACGCTGTGCGACTTGCCATCGTGCACGACGACACGCACATCCACCACCGGGTAGCCGGCGATGGCGCCCATGGTCAGCACCTCGCGCACGCCTTTTTCGACGGCCGGGATGAACTGGCCCGGGATGGCGCCGCCTTTCACCTGGTCGAGGAACTCGAAGCCGGCGCCACGCGGCAGCGGCTCCACACGCAGGAAGACTTCGCCGAACTGGCCGGCGCCGCCGGTCTGTTTCTTGTGCCGGTGGTGGCCGGCGGCCGGCGCCGTGATGGTCTCGCGGTAGGCGATGCGCGGCGGCTTGGTGTTGACCTCGAACTTGTAGACCTCGCGCATGCGCTCCAGCAGCACACGCAGGTGCAGTTCGCCCAGGCCGTAGACGATGGTCTCGTTGGTCGCCGCCACATGCTCGACACGCAGGCAGGGGTCTTCGTCGACCAGCTTGGCCAGGATCTCCCACAGCCGCTGCTCGTCGCCATGGCGCTTGGGGCCGATGGCCAGGCCATGCACGGGCACCGGGAAGTCCAGCGGCGCGAGGTGGATGTGGTCGTCCTCGGCGGCGTCATGCAGCACGGCGTCGAAATGCAGGTCGTCGATCTTGGGCACTGCAACGATGTCGCCTGGCAGCGCCTGCTGCACCTCGACATGGTCCTTGCCCTGCAGCAGATACAGGTGCGCCACCTTGAAGGGCTTGCGCCCGTCGCCGACATACAGCTGCATGTCGCGGCTGACCGTGCCCTGGTGCACGCGGAAGATGCCCATCTTGCCGACGTAGGGGTCGACGGTGACCTTGAACACATGGGCCAGCACATGCACCGTGGCATCGGGCATCGAATGCATGGCCACCGCGTCCGCGCCCTCGCCGCGCAGGAAGTCGGGCGGGTTGGCCTCGGTGGGGTTGGGCAGCAGCTTGACGGCGATGTCCAGCAGTTCGGCAATGCCGGCGCCGGTGCGTGCCGAGACAAAACACACGGGGATCAGGTGGCCTTCACGCAGCGCCTGCTCCAGCGGTGCATGCAATTCGCTGGCGTCGACGTCGCCGTCGTTGAGGTAGCGGTCGACAAACGCGGCATCGACCTCGACCACCTGTTCCACCAGCGCCCGGTGCGCGGCATCGACGCTGCCGAAGTCGCTGTGGCCCTCGCGGTTGTAGAAACAGTCGACGACCTTGCTGGCCTTGGCGTCGGGCAGGTTCAGCGGCAGGCACTCGCGGCCGAAGGTGGCCTGGATCTGCGCCAGCAGCCCTGGCAGGTCGACGCCTGCGGCGTCGATCTTGTTGACGACGATGAGGCGGTCGAGGTGGCGCGAGGCCGCGTAGTCCATCATGCGCACGGCCATCGGCTCGATGCCGACGGCGGCGTTGATGACGATGGCGGCGGTTTCCACCGCTTCCAGCGCCGGCAGGCTCTGCCCCAGGAAGTCGGGGCCGCCGGGGGTGTCGACGAGGTGGATGCGGGTGTCGCCATGCTGCAGGTGCAGCACGCTGGCATTCAGCGAATGCCCCATGCGTTTTTCCAGCGGGTCGTGGTCGCTGACGGTGCTGCCGCGTTCCACGCTGCCCGGCGCACCGATGGCGCCGGCCTTGTGCAACAGGGCCTCCGCGAGGCTGGTCTTGCCGCCGGCCGAGGCGCCCACCAGCGCCAGGGTCCGGATCGAGGCGATGCCTGCGGAGGCACCAGGGGCTGGGCTTGGCATGCCGGTTCTCCTTCGACAGGTGCTGCCGCGGGCAGCATCGTCATCTGACGGTTGCGAAAGGGCCTAAGCCAGAGTACGGGAAGCGCTGCGGCGGCACAACCGGGTCGGCCCGGGCGACGTCGGCGGCCCGCAGCGCTAAGCTGTGCGCTGGATGACGAGCCCACCGCACACCGCCACCGCCGGCCCTGGTGGGCCGTGTGCTGACGCTGGCCAACAGCATCGGCTTCGCCATCTCCATCGCCAGCCCGCCTATTCGTGGCGCAGGGCTTCGATGGGGTCCAGCCGCGCCGCCCGCTGCGCCGGCACGTAGCCGAAGACCACGCCGATGGCGGCCGAGAACACGAAGGCCAGCAGGTTGATGCCGGGCTGGAAGCTGTAAGGCACGGCCAGCAGCACCGAGAGCCCCAGCGAGGCCGCGGTGGCCAGCACCAGGCCGACCAGCCCACCCAGCGCCGCCAGCACCACGGCTTCGATGAGGAACTGCGCGAGCACCTCGCGTTCCATCGCGCCGATGGCCAGGCGCAGGCCGATCTCGCGGGTGCGCTCGGTGACGCTGACCAGCATGATGTTCATGATGCCGATGCCGCCGACCAGCAGGCTCACGGCGGCCACCGCGCCGAGCAGGCTGGTCAGCAGCCGGGTTGTGCCCGACAGCGTTTCGGCCACCTGCTGCGTGTCCAGCACGTTGAAGTTGTCGTCGTCGCCGGGGCCCAGCTTGCGCCGCTCGCGCAGCAACTCACTTAGGCTGGTTTTCAGGCGTTCGCTGTCGCTGCCGGGCTGCATCGAGACCAGCAGCGTGTTGATGCGGGTGCTGCCGGTCAGCCGGCGCTGCGCCGTGTTCAGCGGCACGATGATGGTGTCGTCCTGGTCCATGCCCATCGCGGCCTGGCCCTTGCTGGCCAGCACGCCGATGACCTCGCAGCTGAACTGCTTCACACGCAGGCTGCGGCCCAGCACGTCGGCGCCGGCGCCGAACAGCTCGCGCTGCACGGTGGCGCCGATGATGCAGACCGAGGCGCCGGCCTGCAGCTCGCTGTCTTCGAACAAACGCCCGCTGCGCAGCTTCCAGTTGCTGGCCGGGAAGTAGGCGTTGGTGCTGCCGGTGACCGTGGTGTTCCAGTTGCGGCCTTCGGCCACCACGGTGACGGCACTGCGCACCTCGGGCGCGGCGGCGGCGACACCGCCGATCTGCGCTGCGATGGCGCCGACGTCGGCAGCCTTGAACCAGGGTGCACCGGCCGCGCCCTGGCCCGGGCCCAGGCGCTGGCCCGGCCGCACCATCAGCAGGTTGCTGCCCAGGCTTTCGATCTGCGCCTGCACCGCCAGCGTGGCGCCGTTGCCGACCGTGACCATCGTGACGACGGCCGCAACGCCGATGACGATGCCCAGCGTCGTCAGCACCGAACGCATCAGGTTGCGCCGGATCGCACGCAGGGCCAGCAGCAGCGTGCTCCAGATCATGCCGTGGCCTCCGCGGCCGGCACCCGTTCGTCGCCGGCGATGACACCATCGCGGAAACGCACGATGCGCTGCGCATAGGCCGCCATGTCGGGCTCGTGGGTCACCATCATCACGGTGATGCCGTGTTCGCGGTTCAGCGCCACCAGCAGCTCCATGATCTCGCGGCTGCGTTCGCTGTCCAGGTTGCCCGTGGGTTCGTCGGCCAGCAGCAGTGCCGGCCGCACGACGAAGGCGCGGGCCAGCGCCACGCGCTGCTGCTCGCCGCCCGAGAGCACCTTGGGATAGTGC
>JBASTF010000515.1:0-2789 GCA_049274755.1 Rubrivivax sp.
CGGCTGGATGAACACCGGGTCCGGCGGCGGTGCCACCTGCGTGGTTGTGATCGTCGGTGCCGGCGTTGGCGGCGGGTTGACGTTGACCTCGGGCGGCGGCACGAAGCTCGGTGGCGGCGGCGCGAACTTGGGCGGCGGGGGCAGGTTCTCCGGCGGCGGTGGTGGCGGCGGCTTCACCTCGTCGATGATCTTCGTCTCGATCGGGGCCTTGATCACCTCGACCAGACGTTGGGCCAACCCGTTGACCAGTGCCCAGCCCAGCACCAGATGCATCGCGATGACGATGCCGATGCCCACTGCGTGCTTGCCCGGGTTTCGTTGTTGCTGGGCGTAATCCAATCGAATCCTCCAGTCGTCCGCATGCCTTATCTGACATGCAGCGCTGCGACCATCCTTTGACAAGCGGCTTCGTGGGCCGCGGGCGGCCGGGGTCGGCCGCGAAGGGCGGGACTATAGCGCGAAAGCCCCACCCTTCCCCCGGGGCATCACCCTAGGCCAGGGGGAATGAAACCAAGTTGAAACTTCATGCGCCAAGCACTTGCAAGAACAGGGCCAGCAAGGGCTTGGAACATCGCGTTGAGGGGCTGAAAAGCACAAGGGCCCGACGTTGCCGACGGGCCCTTGTGCTGTGTGCGGTTGGTGGAGATGAGGAGGATCGAACTCCTGACCTTCGCATTGCGAACGCGACGCTCTCCCAGCTGAGCTACACCCCCAACGCGGCGCCAAGTTTAACATGTGGCGGACCCACCCGAGAAAGGCTCGCCGATGCTGCAACGTCTGGACCCCACCTGGCTGGATGCCGAGTACAACGCCCGTGCCGCCATCCCCGACCATGCCGAAATCTTCGATGGCTGGATCGCCGCTTCGGCGATGGCCCGCGCCGGCAGCCCGGCGCAACTGGACATCGCTTACGGCGATGGTGCCGGCGAGACGCTGGATGTCTTTCCCGCATCGGCGCCCGCTGCGCCGGTGCTGGTGTTTGTGCACGGCGGCTACTGGCGTGCGCGCGACAAGTCCGAGTTCTCGTTCATCGCACCGTCCTTCAATGCCGATGGTGCGATGCTGGTGCTGCCGAACTATGCGCTGGCACCGGCCGTCACCGTCGAACACATCAGCTTGCAGATGGTCCAGGCCCTGGCCTGGACCTGGCGCAATGCGGCCCGTTTCGGCGGCGACCCGTCGCGCATCGTCGTCGCCGGGCATTCGGCGGGCGGGCATCTGGCGGCGATGCTGCTGTCCTGCCGCTGGAAGCAGGTGGATGCCGAACTGCCGGCCAACCTCGTCACCGGGGCCTTGTCGATCTCCGGTGTGTTCGACCTCGAGCCCTTGCGCCACACGAACTTCCTGCAGCCCGACCTGCAGCTGACACCGGCGTCGGTGGCCAGGCTGAGCCCGGCGTTTTTCCCGCGGCCCAAGGCCGGCAAGCTGTACACGGTGGCCGGTGGTGACGAAAGCGGCGAGTTCCTGCGCCAGAACAAACTGATCCGCGAGGTCTGGGGGCCGACCGCGGTGCCGGTCTGCGAAACGCTGTCGGCACGCAACCATCTGACCGTGCTGCAAAGCCTGGCCGACCCGGCAGGCCGCCTGCACGAACTAGCCTTGCGGCTGCTGGGCTTGCGCTGAAGCCGTCGCTTCAGGCCAGCGCGACGGCCTCGACCTCGATGCGGAAACCGTGGTGCAGTTCGGGCACCGGCACCACGGCACGCGCCGGACGGGCTGCGCCGGCCCAGGCCGCGTACAGCGTGTTGAAGGCCGGCCAGTCGCCGATGTCGGTGACGTAGACCCGCACCTGCAGCAGCTGCTGCACACCACTGCCGGCAGCCTGCAGGGCCGCGGCCACGTTGGCCAGCACCTGCGCCGCCTGGGCTTCGAACGGGGCGGTGTTCAGCTTCGTGCCGTCGGGCTGGATCGGCAGCTGCCCGGCGACAAACACGAGGCCGCCGCCACGCACCGCATGGCTGTAGTGGCCGCCGGGGCGGGCCAGCGTGTCGGGTTGGAACTCCTGCCGTTCACCAGCCATGGAAACGCTCCCAGCGGCCGAGCACGGCCGCGTTGTCGCCCAGCACCGTGTAGGCCGGGAACTGCGCTGCGGTGGCGCAGGCATGGTTGGGCAGGATGCGCAGCTGCGTGCCCAGCGGCAGGCGCTGCACGATGTCGAGGCAGGGGGCGCCGCCGCGGCGCGCGACGATGCCGTGTTCCTGGTTCGCACCGCTGACGACGAAGTCCTCGATCGGCTGCGCCGCGGCATCGCAGACCAGGCCGTAACCCTGGTCGACCTTCTGCGTTTGTGTGCCGCGGTCGCGGCTCATCGCCATCCAGCCGGCGTCGGTCAGTGCCCAGCCTTTTTCGGGTTGGTGGCCGATGACGGTGGCCAGCACCGACAGTGCGATCTCGTCCAGGCTGCAGACGCCGACGCCGGCCATCACCAGGTCGTGGAACACATAGACACCAGCGCGCACCTCGGTCACGCCATCGAGCCGGCGTGCCGACAGCGCCGTCGGCGTCGAACCCACGCTGACCTCGGGGCAGGGCAGGCCGGCGGCGCGGATGCGCCCGGCCGCCGCCACGCAGCGTGAACGTTCCTGCTCGGCCATCGCCGCCAGCGCCTCGGGTGTGTCGAGTTCGTAGCTGGCGCCGGCATGGGTCATCACCCCTCGCAGCGCCATGCCGCCGGCATGCAGGGTCTGCGCGATGGTCAGCAGCCGCGCCTCGTCGGGGCGCACGCCGGCACGGTGGCCGTCGCTGTCGATCTCGATGAAGACCTCGTGTGCGACGCCATGGGCCTGGCC
>JBASTF010000516.1:0-5729 GCA_049274755.1 Rubrivivax sp.
CAGCAGCACGGCCAGGCCGACGCAGACCTTGGCCAGCACCCAGGCCGCCAGCACCTGCGGCAGGGCCGCCAGCTGCAGCCACCACAGCAGGCCCAGGCCGGCCAGCGTCAGCAGCGGCGGCGCCAGCGACACGGCCGCCATCGGCAGCATGCGGCCTTCGCCCAGCCACAGGCCGGCCAGGTTGGGTGCCAGCAGCAGCAGCGGCGCGGCCAGCGCCAGCAGCCACAGCATCGTGTAGTTGGCCGGGCCGAACCGCGCCACGGCCCACAGCAGCGCGGCCGCCACCAGGCCCAGGCCGATGCAGGCCAGCGCCGTGGACGTGAGCAAGGCCCCCGGCGCTTCGCGGTGATGCGACACCCGCCGCGCCAGCGCGATGCCAAAACCCGAGAACAGCGCCAGCAGCACACCTTCAATGCTGGTGAACAGCGCAAACGTGCCCTGCTGCGCCGTCCCCAGCCGCGCCGTGAACGCGGTGATGGCCAGCACCAGGCCCACCGACAGCAGCCGCGCCGCGAGGTTGATCGCGGTGCCGCGCAGCATGCTCATGCCGGCTTCGTCAGCGTCAGCCGCACGATGTCGCCCCAGCCCAGCGCCCGCGACAGCAGCAGCGAGGCCTTGTTGCGCCACAGCGGCCCGTCGCCGGCCACACCTTCGCTGCGCCAGCCCAGCACCTGCAGCCCGGCCCGCTGCGCCGCCCGCGCCAGCGTTCTGCGGCCGAACATCGTCAGGTGCCAGGGTGGTGTCATCAAGTGCCAGTTGGCGCCCTGGCGCCGGGCGTAGGCGCTGTCCCAGTCGCCGGTGGACAGCACGAGGCGGCCCCCGGGTTTCAGCACCCGCGCGGCTTCGGCCAGCAGCGGCACCGGGTCGGGCACGTGCTCGATGACGTCCCACAGCGTCACGACATCGAAACGGTCGGCCGGCAGCGCCGCCTGCTGCAGCGTGCCGGTCAGCACCGGCAGGCCCAGGCGTTCGCGTGCGTAGGCCGAGCTCCAGGTCGACAGCTCCACACCCTGCACCTCGTAGTGCGCCTGCGCCTCGGCGAGGAAAAAGCCGGCCGCGCAACCGACGTCGAGCAAGCGGCCGCTGCGCGGAATGCGCGGCGGCAGCCAGCGCAGCACGACGAGCTTGCGGCGTGCATGGGCGCGGCGCGCGGCTTCCTGGCCCACGTAGTCGGCAAACACCGCATCGCTGCCGCCGGTGTAGTAGGCCTCGCCGTAGAGGGCGTCGAAGTCGATGGCTGCCGGGTCTTCGCCGACGTAGACGCAGCCGCAGTCGGTGCAGCGCAGCATCGTGTAGCCGTCCTTGGCGAACAGCGGCGACGGCGCAGCCCGGCTGCAGACCGGGCAGTGGCGGTGCTGCACCGTCACCGCAGCGCGGCGCGCAGGGCCGCGACCACCTGGTCCTGGTCGGCCTCGCCAAGATCGGCGCTCATCGGCAGGCTGATCACACGGGCCGCCAGGCTGTCGGCCACCGGGCAGGCCACGTCCACGGCATACGCCGGCTGGCGGTGCAGCGGCTTCGGGTAGTGCACGGCCGTCGGCACGCCAGCGGCCTGCAGCGCGGCCTGTACATGGGCGCGCTGTTCGACCATCACGGTGAACTGCGCCCAGACCGAGTTGCGGTCGGGCCGCACTGTCACCTGCTCGATGCCGGCCAGCAGTTGCTGGTAGCGCGCGCCGATGGCGGCACGGCGCTGCAGTTCCCAGTCGAAACGCTCCAGCTTGGCCAGCACCACGGCACATTGCAGCGTGTCCATGCGCCCGCCCACGCCCAGGCGGGTGTGGGTGTAGCGTGCACTCTGGCCATGCACGCGAATCTCGCGTGCGGCTTTCGCCAGGCGCTCGTCGTCGGTGAACAGCGCGCCGCCGTCGCCGTAGCAGCCCAATGGCTTGCTGGGAAAGAAGCTGGTGGCACCGAAGGTCGACAGCGCGCAGGAACGCCGGCCCTGGTACAGCGCGCCGAAGCTCTGCGCCGCGTCTTCGATGACCGCCAGGCCGTGCAACGCGGCGATGGCATTGATCTCCGCCATGTCGGCCACCTGGCCGTACAGGCTGACCGGCATGAGGGCCTTGGTCTTGGGCGTGATCGCCGCGGCGATCAGCGCTGCATCGATGTTGCAGGTGTCGGGCTCGACGTCGACAAACACCGGCACGGCACCGGCCAGCACGATGGTCTCGGCGGTGGCGGCGAAGGTGAAGGGCGTGGTGATGACCTCGTCGCCAGGCTGCAGGTCCAGCGCCATCAGCGCAATCAGCAAGGCCTCGGTGCCGCTGGCCACGGTGATGCAGTGCCGGCTGCCGGCGAAGTTGGCCAGCGCGGTTTCCAGTTCCTGGACCTCGGGGCCCATGATGTACTGGCCGTGGTCCAGCACCCGCTGGATGCGGGCGTCGATCGACGGCTTCAGCGCCGCGTACTGCGACTTCAGGTCGGTGAATTGCATGGCGTCAAGGTGTCGCCGGCCAGGCGGTAACGTTCGCCAGTGGCCGGGCAGGCGGCTTCGCCGGCGCCGCTGGCCGGCAGGTCCAGGCGTTCGCCGTGGCGGCTCATACAGCCGATGCGCCGCGCCGGCACGCCGACCACCAGCGCATAGGCCGGCACGTCGCGGCTGACAACAGCGCCGGCGCCGACGAAGGCATGTTCGCCGATCGTCGTGCCGCAGACGATGCTGCAGTTGGCGCCCAGCGTGGCACCGCGCCGCACCAGCGTGCGCCGGTACTCGTTTTTGCGCGGCACCGCCGAGCGTGGGTTGTGCACGTTGGTGAAGACCATGCTGGGGCCGCAGAACACGTCGTCTTCCAGCGTCACCGCGTCGTAGACCGACACGTTGTTCTGGATCTTCACGTTGTTGCCGATGGCCACGTCGTTGCCGACGTAGACCCCCTGCCCCAGCGAGCAATTCGCGCCGATGCGGGCACCGGCGCTGACATGCACAAAGTGCCAGACCCGGGTGCCATCGCCGAGCGTGGCGCCGTCGTCGACGATGGCGCTGGGGTGGATCGTTGCGGCCACGTTCAGAACACCAGCGGCAGGCCGACACGCACCCCGTCGCGTGCGCTGCGGTAGGCGGCCAGCACCACTTCCAGCGAACGCAGGCCTTCGTAGCCGTCGACCTCGGCACTCTTTTCGCCGCGCAGCGTGCCGATGACGTTGTCGTAGTACAGCGGGTGGCCGGGGCCGTAGACCGAAGCCGTGCCGTAGTTCGCCGAGATCACGTCCTGATCCTCGGGCCGGGTGTCGGCGAACTCCCAGTGCTGGATCTGGTTCACCGCCACGCCGCCGACACGCACGGTGCCATGTTCGCCGAGGACGGTGATGCTGCCTTCGAAGTTCTTGCCATGCGTCAGCATCGTCACGTTGACGCTGGCCAGGCCGCCCTTGCGCAGGCGCAGGCTCATCACGCCGGTGTCCTCGGCCTCGATGTCGCGCGCCAGCGTCGCGGTGTAGGCATGCACGTTGTCCACCGGGCCCACCAGCCAGTCCACCATGTCCACGTAGTGGCTGGCCTGGTTCAGGAAGGCACCGCCGTCCAGGTCCCAGCGGCCGCGCCAGGGCGCGTCGTCGTAGTAACTCTGCGGGCGTGTCCAGAAGACGTTGACGCTGACCAGGAAGATGCGGCCGAAACGCCCGCCGGCTATGGCCGCCTTCAGCCGCTGCAGCGTCGGGTTCAGCCGGTTCTGCTTGACGACAAAGAGCTTCACGCCGGCGTCGCGGCAGGCACGCACCATCGCCATGCCCTCGTCCCACTTCGTGGCCATCGGCTTTTCGGTCAGCACGTGGAAACCGGCGGCCGCCGCGCGCATGGCCTGGCGCGGGTGCAGGCCGCTGGGCGTGGCCAGGGTCACGATGTCGGCGTCGCTGCCGGCGAGCAAGGCATCCAGCGACGCAAAGCCGGCGGCCCCGGTTTTGGCCACCGCGGCGGCCAGCGCCTCGGGACGGTTGTCGCAGACGGCCACCAGTTCGGCGCGTTCGCGGTGCTGGCGCAAGGCCTCGATGTGGTTGGCGGAAATGCGACCGCAGCCGACCAGCGCAAAGCGGATCGGCCGGTCCACGATGGGCAGGCTGTTTCTCATCAAGCCGGCGATTTTACGGCTGCGCCTAAAATTGCAGCAGATTCAACGAGTTGACATGAGCGAAGACAACCAACTGATCGCCGAACGGCGCGAGAAGCTGCAAGCCCTGCGCGCCGCGGGTGTGGCCTTCCCGAACGACTTCAAGCCGAAGCACCACGCGGCCGACCTGCACCACAAACACGGCCAGGTGCCCAACGAAGAGCTGGAGCCGCAGGCGGTGCGCGTGGTCGTGGCCGGCCGCATGATGCTCAAGCGTGTGATGGGCAAGGCCTGTTTTGCGACGCTGCAGGACGCCACGGGACGCATCCAGCTGTACATCACGCAGGACGCCGTGGGCGCCGATGTGCTGGCAGCGTTCAAGCACTGGGACCTGGGCGACATCCTGGGCTGCGAAGGCACGCTGTTCCGCACCAAGACCGGCGAGTTGTCGGTGAAGGCCACGCAGGTCCGCCTGCTGACCAAGAGCCTGCGCCCGCTGCCGGACAAGTTCCACGGCATGGCCGACCAGGAACAGAAGTACCGCCAGCGTTATGTCGACCTGATCACCGACGACACGGCGCGGGCCCGTTTCGTGGCGCGCAGCAAGGCCGTCAGCTCGATCCGCCAGTTCATGGTCGAGCACGCCTTCCTCGAGGTCGAGACGCCGATGCTGCACCCCATTCCCGGCGGTGCGAATGCCAAGCCCTTTGTCACCCACCACAACGCGCTGGACCAGGAGATGTTCCTGCGCATCGCGCCCGAGCTCTACCTGAAGCGGCTGCTGGTGGGCGGCTTCGAGCGTGTGTTCGAGATCAACCGCAACTTCCGCAACGAAGGCATCAGTGTTCGGCACAACCCCGAATTCACGATGATGGAGTTCTACGCGGCCTACTGGACCCACCACGAGCTGATGGACTTCACCGAGCAGGTGCTGCGCCATGCTGCGCGCGCCGCCACCGGCAGCGCCGCCATCAGCTATGCCGGCAAGCCGGTGGACCTGGACAAGCCCTTCAAGCGCCTCTCGGTGCGCGACTCGCTGGTCGAGTTCGCCGGCCTCACCCCGCTGGAGGCCGACGACGCCACCGTGCTGCACGCCAAGCTGCGCGCCCTGGGCGAAGAGCCGCCGGCGCACTGGAAGCTGCCCGAGCTGCAGTTCGGCATGTTCGAGGCGGTGGTCGAAGAAAAGCTGTGGCAGCCGACCTTCATCGTCGACTACCCGGTGGAAGTGAGCCCGCTGGCGCGGGCCTCCGACAGCAACCCGGCCATCACCGAACGCTTCGAGCTCTTCATCACCGGGCGCGAATACGCCAACGGCTTCAGCGAACTGAACGACGCCGAAGACCAGGCCGCGCGTTTCCAGGCCCAGGTGGCGAACAAGGACGCCGGCGACGAAGAGGCGATGTTCTTCGACGCCGACTTCATCCGCGCGCTGGAGTACGGCATGCCGCCGGCCGGCGGCTGCGGCATCGGCATCGACCGGCTGATGATGCTGATCACCGACAGCCCCAGCATCCGCGACGTCATCCTCTTCCCGGCGCTGCGGCGCGAGGCCTAACGACCATGGCGACGCGGCTCGACGACCTCGCGGCGATCGAGAACGCGGTCTGGGACGAACTGGCGCGCGCCGCCGCCACACGGGGCCACCCCTGGCGTGTGGCCGTGCTGGCCACACGCGACGGC
>JBASTF010000517.1:0-2914 GCA_049274755.1 Rubrivivax sp.
CTGCGGCCCAGCTGCACACGGCGGCCGACCATGGCTTCGGCCAGGCCGTCGATGCTGGTGTCGGCGATCTTCGCGTCCAGCACCACGGCGCCCTGGCGCATCACCGTCACGGCGTCGCACAGCGCCATGATCTCCTTCAGCTTGTGCGTGATCAGCAGCACCGTGGTGCCGCGCGCCCGCAGGCCGCGCAGCGTGACGAAGAGCTGCTCGGTTTCCTGCGGCGTCAGCACCGCGGTGGGTTCGTCGAGGATGAGGATGCGGGCGCCACGGTACAGGGCCTTCAGGATCTCCAGCCGCTGGCGTTCGCCCACCGGCAGGTCGGCCACCAGCGTGTCGAGCGCCACGACGAGGCCGGTGTCCTGCATCAGCGCATCGAGCCGGGCCCGCACCGCGGCACGTGCGGCCTGCAGCCGCCAGCCGGGCTCGGCGCCCAGCATCACGTTGTCGAGTGCACTCAGCGTGTCCACCAGCATGAAGTGCTGGTGCACCATGCCGATGCCCAGCGCGATGGCTTCACGCGAGCCGGCGATCTTCGCCGGCCGGCCTTCGATCTCGATCTCGCCGCTGTCGGCCTGGTAGAAGCCGTACAGGATGGACATCAGCGTGCTTTTGCCGGCACCGTTTTCACCGACGATGCCGTGCACGGTGCCCGGCATCACGGTGAGCTGCACATCGCGGTTGGCGTGCACGGCGCCGAAGCGCTTTTCGACATGCCGCATCGCCACTGCAGCCACTGCAGGAAGGGCCGGCGCCGACGACCCGGTGGCCCCGGCCGCCACGGTCGCCATCAAGCGGCCGCCGCGGAACTGGCTTTGCCAGGCCGCCAGCGGCGCCCCCTGGGGGGAGCGGCGAAGCCGCTACGGGGGGGACTCATTTGCAGGCGTTGTTCGCCATGTAGTCGACGACCTTGATCTTGCCGGCGATGATGTCGGCCTTCGCGGCGTCGACCTTCTTCTTCATGTCGGCGCTGATCAGCTTGGCGTTGTTGTCGTCGAGTGCGTAGTCGACACCGCCTTCCTTCAGGCCCAGCGCCTGCACACCCGGCGTCACGCCCTTGAAGGCGTTGTAGACGGCGACGTCCACACGCTTGACCATGCTGGTCAGCATCGTGCCCGGCTGCACGTGGTTCTGGTTGCTGTCGACGCCGATGGCGTACTTGCCGGCGTCCTTGGCCGCCTGGTAGACACCGATGCCGGTGCCGCCCGCGGCAGCGAACACCACGTCCACGCCGCTGGCGAACTGGGCCTTGGCCAGTTCGGCGCCGCGTGCCGGGTCGTTCCAGGCCGTCGGCGTGGTGCCGGTCATGTTGCCGGTGACCGTGACCTTGGGGTTGGCGTACTTCGCGCCCTGTTCGTAGCCGCACTGGAACTTGCGGATCAGCGGGATGTCCATGCCGCCGACAAAACCCACCTTGCCGGTTTTGCTGGCCATCGCCGCCAGCATGCCGACGAGGAAGCTGCCCTCGTGTTCCTTGAACACGATGCTTTGCACGTTGGGCAGGCTGACCACCGAGTCGACGATGGCGAACTTCAGCTTCGGGAAGTCCTTCGCGACCTTCTCCATGCTGCTGCCCTGGCTGAAGCCGATGCCGACGATGGGGTCGGCACCGCGTTCGGCCATGCGGCGCTTGGCCTGTTCGCGCTGCGTCGGGTTGCTGATCTCGAATTCGAGATAGGCCTTGCCGGTTTCCTTCTTCCACTTCTCGGCGCCGTCGAAGGCGGCCTGGTTGAAGGACTTGTCGAACTTGCCGCCCATGTCGTAGATCACGGCGGGTTCGGCCAGCGCGGCGCCGCTGGCGGCGGCCAGGGCAACGAGGGCAAGGGTGTTTTTCATCATGGTGTCGTCCGTCTCCTGCTGGTGCCGGTGCTCACGAGGGTGCGGCAGGATAGCAAGACTCGCGCCGTGTCTGCCTCCCGGTTGACCCGGCCCACCGGGGCCACCCTGGCAATTGGGGGGTGTGCGGCACGGGCCTTGCTGGACGGGTGACCTAGCATTGCCGCATGACCGATTTCGCCGCCACCACCGCCCGCCGCCTGCCCAAGGTGCTGCTGCACGAACACCTGGACGGCGGCCTGCGTGTGGCCACGTTGCTGGACTTGCTGCAGCAGCGTGGCCTCGCCTCGCCGGCGCCCGACGTGGCGTCGCTGGCCGCCTGGTTCGACGGCAACGCCCATGCCGGCAGCCTGGTGAAGTACCTGGAAGGTTTTGCGCTGACGGTGGCGGCGATGGCCACGCCCGAAGGCCTGGCGCGTGTGGCCTTCGAGGCCGCCGAAGACTCGCGGCTGGAAAACGCCGTGCTCGCCGAATACCGCATCGCGCCGCTGCTGTTCGAGGAACACGGTGTGCCGGGCGACGCCGCCGTCGAGGCCTTGCTTGCCGGCCTGGCACGCAGCCCCCTGCCCAGCGGCCTGATCGTCTGTGCGATGCGCCAGCTGGCGCCCGGCGAAACCGTGCGTGCGGTGGAACTGGCGCTGCGCTGGTTCGGCCGCGGTGTGGTCGCCTTCGACCTGGCCGGCCCCGAACACGGCTTTCCGCCCGGTGAACATGCACGCGCGCTGGCGATGGCGCGTGAAGCCGGCCTGCCGCTGACCTTGCATGCCGGCGAGGCCGATGCCGCCGAACGTGTGGTCGAAGCCGGCCGCCTGGGGGCCAAGCGCATCGGCCATGGGGTGCGCCTGGTGGACGCACTCGGCGACCCGGCCCGGGCCCACCTCGTCGACGAGGTGAAGGCCCTGGGCCTGCACCTGGAGGTCTGCCCGACGAGCAACCTGCACACGGGAGCTGCAGCGTCCATCGCCACGCACCCGATCACCGCGCTGTGGCAGGCCGGCGTGAGCCTGAGCTACCACACCGACAACCGGCTGATGAGCCGCATCACGCAAGCGGCCGAGGCCGAGGCGCTGCTGCGCGACAC
>JBASTF010000518.1:0-8146 GCA_049274755.1 Rubrivivax sp.
GGGCACACCCGGCGGCATCGCGTTGGCCGGCGACGAACGCGGCATTGAAGGCACCGGCGGTGGCGGCAGGCTCGCTGCGGGCGGCATCGCGGCGGGTGCCCCGGGGATAGCAGCTGTTGGGGCGGCCGGCGCCTGGGATGCATTTGCGGCCGAGGTCAGCCGCTGCTCCAGGTCGGCAAAGCGCTGCATCGTGCGGGCCTCGAAGGCCTGACGATCCTTGTTGAGGCGGCTCTGCTCCTCGCGTTCGCTCTCGTACTGCGCGAGCTTGCTGCCCGCCGTGCCGACCCACTGGTCCACCGGGTTGACCTGCTGGCCGGGCGGCATCACGCCGATGTTGGTGACGGCGCTTGGCGTGCCGCCGGCGGGCTTCGCGTCCTTGCCGTTCTTGCCACTCGGACCGCTGTCGGTGGACGCGAAGATCAGCCACAGCAGGCCGACGCCGCCGGCCAGGACGGCGCCGAGCATCGCGTACTGCCGCTGCTTGGGCGACAAGCTCTCCAGCGCGCGATGGAGCGCGCCGCGCAGTGCGGCCGTCGGGTTGCCGAAGCGGGGGCTCATCGTTCACCTCCGCGCCGGATCACGAAGACGTTGGTGCTCTCGCCGGGCCGCAGGTTGTGGTTCTCGACCGCGACGCCGAGGACCTGGCCGCCGGTCTTGCTGTCGGTACGGTCGAACTCCTGCTCGGCCAGCACCATCACGGCGTTGCCGAGGTTCTGCAGCAGGTACCTCTCGCCGACCAGGCTGCGGCCTTCGTAGCGCCGCATCAGCGAGAACTTGGTTTCGGCCCAGAGCTGGACCGGCTGGCCGATCTCGTCGACGCGGATGTCCGTCGGCACGCGGTCGGAGGCCATCGCCACCAGCATTGCCTTCATCGCGCGGACGTGGTTGGCGGAGGCCGACAGTGGCACGTCGCGCGTAGCACCAGCAGCGTTGCGGCGCGCCGCCGGATCACGGATGACGATGGTGTCGGCCGGCGTGTCCGAGCGGCGCAGCACCAGGGTGTAGGTGGCCTGCGCCGAGGAGATGAAAAGGTTGACCGGCTTGCCGCCGCCGTCGGGCGTCTGGCTGACCGGGCGGACGTAGATCTCGCCCTTGTCGCGGTCGCACTCGAGCACGATTTCGCCGCCGGGGTTGATGGCAGGGACGGCGCCCGGGCTCGTGCCGGCGAGTGCTGGCGCGGTCGCGCCGCAGCTGCTCGAGTAGATGTTGCCGAACACATCGGTGATCGGCGCACCCTCGATGCGGATGCGGGTCGGCTCCTTGATCGACAGGATCGCCTCGATCGCCACGCCGTCGCGTGCGTCAAGTACCTGCAGCGCCTGCACAGGTGGCGCCGAGATGGCGCTCAGGAAGGCCGAGGCCAGGGCCAGCGCGAGCAGGCGCCGGCGCGACTGCACCTGCTCGCGCCGCAAGGCGCGCTGCGCATCCAAGCTACTTCGCCGCATGGGGGATCTCCTTGAAGGTCTTCAGGTGCATGCGAGCGCCGCTGTAGCTGAACTCGACCAGGTAGGCCTTGAGCTCGTTGGCGGTCTCGAGGTTGTTGACCAGGGTGCGCAGCCGACCGCGGATCACGACGGTCTGCGCGTCTTCGCTGGGCACGAGTTGCTGCGGCGTGAAGTACGTGGCGGCGTTGATGCGCTTCAGGCGTGCCGCTTCCAGCTCCTGCCGCGTCTTGAGTTCGCCGTGCTGTTCGGGCTCGACGTAGCCGAGCAGGATGTCCTTCTTCCAGTCGATGGACGCCGGCGTGACGTCGAGCACCAGCCAGGCGATGAAGCTGCCCATCTGCTCGAGGTACTCGCTGCTGGCCTTGTCGCGCTCGACCCAGAAGCTCTTGTTGATCGACGGCGGCACGACCACCGTGCGCACGCTGCCGAGCAGGTTGAGGATCACGGCCAGCGCCAGGACGTGGCCGCCGGCCAGCAGGCCCACCGTGAGGCCCAGGCCGCGGTTGCGCCGGCGCATCTCCTTGATGTCGCTGTTGAGCCGCTCGAAGTCCATCGGATGCTCCGTTCAGCCCACCATGCGGCGGATGTGCGAGGGGGGCGTCGCGCGCATCGCGGTCACCGGCGTGGTCGGCAGGTGCCAGTACAGCCAGTGCACCGCGAAGGCGGCGTGCTTGTCGGCCTTGATGCGGGCGATCCAGCGCGAGGTGAAGATGCCCGCAGCCACGCACAGCGCGAAGGAGAGCTTCGAGCCGGACATGTAGCCCATGAACAGCCCGAACAGGAACGGCGCGGCGACGTCGACGTCCCAGAAGCCGATCTTCCACTGGTCGTCCAGGCGACGCGGGATGTAGGTGTCGGCGTGCATGTGGTCTCCCGGGACGTCGACACCGGCCTCAGATGACCGCGCCCATGATCGCGCCGGCGATCACCAGGCCCACGGCGGCGAAGATGGCCAGGCCCACGTAGAACAGCACGGGGCCGAAGTTGCGCAGCGCGGACAGCGAGATCAGCGCGACGACGAAGCCGACGAAGCCCACCAGGGCCTTGATGCCGGGACCGAGCGCGGCGATCTGCGTCAGCGCGGAGACCAACGGCCCGGTGATGCCGGTGAAGGCCACCAGGTCGAGGGCGTGGCCGGGGAAGGCGATGCCGAGGCCGAGGGCGAGGAGGCCCAGCAGGGCAAGGGCGCTGCCCTGCGGCCTGCGATACAGCGCGCGGGTGCGCAGGAAGGGATTGGAACGAACGACAGCGGTGCTCATGGAACTCTCCGGGGGGAAGGACACGTCAAGGCCTGACGCAGGCGGGGCACGTGCCGGCGCCGGGCCGAAGCCCTCGGACGGACATCGATGCAGGGGGCCGGGGCGTGGTGCTTCATGGCGCCGCCTCGGGGGGAGTCGTGAAGACCAGTTCGACGCGCCGGTTGCGCGATCGCCCGTCGGCCGAGTCGTTGGCCGCGGCGTAGCAGCAGCGGCCCTTGGCATCGATGGCGATGCGTGCGGGCAGATCCGGCGCGAGGTCGAGCAGGTGGTCGCGGATGGCGAGTGCGCGCGCGAAGGCGAGCGACTGGTTGACGAGCTCGCCGCCCGTGTCGTCGGTGCGGCCGACGATCACGATGCGCTCCGCCCTGCGCAGGTCGCCCATCGCGCTGGCGACGACGGCCTTGTGTGAAGGCGTCAGGGACGCGCGGTTCGTCGCGAAGTGCAGGACGAGCCGGTGTGGCTCCGGGTCTGGGGCCGGCGCTGGGCGAGCGGCAATGAGCGGGCCGGTTCGTGACGGCCCGGCGTTGGGCTCCATTGCCGGCACGACTGCTGGAGTCGCTGCGACGACCGCCAGGGTCTTTGGGGTCGCGCTGGGACAGGCCGGGCCGGTGCACTCCGCGAACCGGGCGGCACGGCCGAAGTCGAGCTGGGCAAGACGCCGTGCAGCCGGTGCTTCAACGCGGCGATGCGGCGCGGCATCGTCAGCAGGGACCGAACGCGGCCAGGTGCAGGCCGCCAGGATCGCCGCAGCGCCGAGGCCGCATACGAGCGCGGCCACGGTGCCGGTGCGCACGCCAGATCGAGGCTTCATCGCGCAACCCTCGCCGCCAGGATCGCGGGGCGGGTCGGCGCAGCCACCTCAACCAGGGGCGCCGTGCCGTGCTGTGGCAGCGCACGGAAAACACGCCACGCATAGCGGCTGCGCGCGCTCCGGCAGGCTTCACCCTTGAGCTGGCTGCACGCGGCGTTGTAGGCGCCCACGCCGTCCCAGCCCAGCCCATGGCGTGCGAAGCTCTGCGCGAGCAGCCAGGCACCGACATGGATGTTGGTGCAGGGGTTGTAGAGATCCCGCTCGATCAGCCCGAGGCGGGCCAGCCTCGGCAGGTGCGAGCTGTTGATCTGCATCAGGCCGATGTCGTAGCTGCCGGTGCGATCGCGATGCGTCAGGTTCACCGCCCGCGGTTGCAGGCCCGACTCGACGCGGGCGATGGCGTAGAGCAGTTGCGGCGAGACGCCATGGCGCTGTCCGGCTTCATCCCAGCAGGCGTGGGCCCATGCGGGCAACAGCAGCAGACCGAACAGCGACAGACCAGCCAGGCGCATGGCATCCCTCGTGCCCGTTGGAAACCCTCCGCGGCAGCGGAGGCCGACGTGGGACCGGCCGGGCCGGACAGGGTCTGATGCGGGTGAGCCGCGAGGGCGACCGATGGCGGTGATCGGTGCCGACGAAGGCAGGCGGGTCAGCGGGGGAGGGTCAGAAACTGGTCAGAAGCGGGTCAGTACGGGTGCGGCAGAGCTGCGCCATGCGTGCGGCACGAGCCGACATCGGGCCCGGCGCGAACGCCGGCTCACCCCGAAATCAGCGCCTTGCCGATCGCAGTGCGCCGGATGATATTGATGCGCGCGTGTCGCAAGGTACACGCACCGCTGTCGTCCTCCCTGCGCGCCAGTGCCACGCAGGCCGTGGTGAACTGGTCGAGCTGAAACTGCGGATGCGGGTAGCGATTCGCCGCCGACCGCTGGAGCGCCTGCAACTGCACGTACTGCGCGCGCCACATCGACTCCTTGCGCCGCGGTGTGCCCGGTGCGCGCATGATCAACTCAGCGCCGAGGTAGCCGAAGAGGCTGCCGACTCCGTTCTCCTTGCCGAGAACCTGCGAAACGCAGGCGCTGAGCAGGTCCGGCACGCGAAACCTGGGGGCCACGTTGGTCTCGCTTCCCAGCAGCGCATACAACCAATCGTGCTCTTCGATCCAGACGAAGGTGTCAACGGCCTCGGAGGCCGCTGTGTCGTCGCTGGCGCGGGTGCCGGCGACGAACGGCTGCGGTGGCGATGCGGGTGTCATGGGCAGTAGTGACCTGTCGGTTGCGACGTGGTGCGATGGCATGGACGCCAGCGTAGGCACGTAGCGCAGGAGCGTCGCGCGGGAATTCGGGAGCGCAAGGGGCTATTTCGTGGTTGGCGCGCCAACGATCGCGAGCTGAAGGGCCGCATCGAGCGCCCGGGGGCAATGATCAACCGCTTCGGCGCTCCAACATCGAGCTCGTCCCCAAGTGGTGCATTACAATGCAGCGATAGGTAAGGAGCCATCATGGCGGAATCAACGATCACCTCCAAGGGGCAGACAACGGTGCCTGCCGACGTCCGGGCGCTCGTGCATGCGAAGCCGGGTACGCGCCTCGTCTGGTCCGTGATGCCCGACGGCACGATCATCGTGCGCGCCAAGACCCAGTCCATCCTCGATATGGCGGGCATGCTCAAGGCGCCCAGGGGCAAGCGTGTCGGCGTGGACGACATGAACCCCTGGCGCTGATGCCGGCGCTCGATACCAACGCACTGGTTCGCTACATCGTCGAGGACGACGCCGCGCAGCTGGCTGCGGCCAGACGGCTCATCCGCAAGTGCGTCAGCGAAGGGCAGGCGCTGTTCGTGCCCGTCACGGTGACGCTTGAACTCGAGTGGGTGCTGCGCGCGAGTTTCGGCTACGTCAAAGACGACGTCGTGGAGGTGCTGTCACGCCTGTTCTCGGCCGCCGAGCTGACCTTCGAGTCCGAACGCGCACTCGAGGTTGCGCTGCAGCTGTATCGCGAAGGGGCCGCCGACTTCGCGGACTGCCTGCACATTGCCCTCGCGGCGCAGGCTGGCGGGTTGCCCCTGTGGACTTTCGACAAGCGTGCAGCCAGGGTCAACGGCGCACGGGCCATCGGCCGATGACGCGGCCAGATCGGCGGAACGCGCTGTCGGCAGGCTCCCTGCATCGTCTGCGGCGTGTCACCGCGCCAGTCAGGCGCGCCGATGGTAGTGCGCGGCGCAGCCTCGGACGCACATGGCCACCGCGAGCGGGATGCTGCCCCAGGCCAGCGGCGTCATCGAGGTCGGCAGCACCATCGCGAGCGCGGCGCCGCAACCGGTTGCGATGGCCGCGCAGGCATGCAGCGCGAAGACCTCGGGGTTGTGCTGCTTGAACTCGCGCGACTTGACGACCCGCGTCAGCAGCCCGTCCGCCAGCAACGCCAGGGCGATCATCCACAGCGCGGGCAACCACTCGACGAGTGAACAGAACCGGTAGGTGGCCAGGGCCAGCAACGCGTCGATCGAGCGGAAGTAGGCGTTGTTGAACAGGCGCTGGTTGACGCGGCGCATCTCGACGGAAACGGCGGCGTCCACCCCGCCCGCGCCGGGCGCGTCCGCGGCCGAAGGCACCGGGCTCGTGCCCGCCGCCGCGGCCTGCAGATCAAGCGTTCGCTCGAGGATGCGCATGGCTTGCGGCCGCCCCCAGAAGCCCTCGTTGAGCTGCTGCTCGGCGCGCAGCAGCGCGACGAAGCGCTCGGGCGGCAGAGCCGAAGGCAGGTAGAGCACCAGCAACAGCAGCAGCGTCAGCGACGCGATGGCGGTCAGGCGAATCACGCGGCGGTCTCGGTCTTCGTTCGCTCGGCAGGCGCGGGCGCCGACGTGTCGGGAATGGTGAAGCGCCCCTTGATGCGTCTCCCGCCCGAGATCGATGCGAAGTACTGCAGGTTGGGCAGGCGCCCCAGCACGTCGGCGGGTACGATCTCCTCGAAGCTCTCGGTCAGCTGGGCCGAGTGGCTCGACGAGAAGTCGCCCAGGTGGGCGTCGCCGCCGTGGCTCAGGCCGAGGCGCAGCGTGTGGATCGCGGTCTTGCCGAAGGTCTCGACCACGAAGTCCTGCGTCGGCCGGTCCTTGGTGCGCAGCGCGATCAGGTTGTTCAGGTTGCCCAGTGCCATGCGCGCGGCATCTTCGCTGCCCAGGCGCTTGGCCAGGTCGGCCAGCGTCTGCATCGCGCAGGTGGTGTAGATCCCGCCCTCGGCACCCTTGTTGAGGATCTCGATCAGCGGCTGGTTGATGACGTTCGAGACCTCGTCGACGAACAGCGAGATGCGCCGGTAGCCGCCCAGGTTGTAGCGCATGCCGGCGCGCGCCGCGAGGTCGGCCAGCGCCAGGGCGCCGATGGCCGATGCGACCGACGGATCGGGCAGCGCGTCCAGGCACATGTAGAGCACGTGGCCGCCACGCTCGATCTTCTCGAAGTTCATGATCGGGCGCCGATCGTCTGGGTCGAAGGGATCGGGGCTCAGGCTGCGGCCGAGGTCGCCCGAGGTCAGCATCGACAGCACGGGCAGCAGGTTGGCCGTGATCTTCTGATAGTGCTCGCGGTTGTGGCGGAACACGCGCAACTGCGAGTCGATGACCTTGTCGCGCTGGGCCTGCGGCACCTGGTGCTCGTAGTAGGACGCGAAGGCCATCAGGTCGGCACTGGTGGCGTCCGATGGCCGCTTCATGTTGCCGCGCTGGGCCTCGTTGAGCAGCCGCTTCATCTCCGGCTGGTCGCGCCAGCGCGGCCCCAGTGACTTGGCGTAGTAGCGCCGCAGCGACTCCTCGAGCACCGGCTCGATGCCGCCTTCGATGTACTTGGCGAGCTTGGCGAGGTTGGGGCGCTCCTCCAGATCCACGAGGGCCTGCACGACCACGTTGACCGCGTCCCACGCAAAGGCGCCGAAGGCGCCGGCGGTGTCCGGCGGCAGGATGGCCTGGATGCGCGAGGGCAATTCGGTCGGTTTCTGCCAGTTGAAGGTGAAGTCCAGCCGGGCGCCGCGCTCCGGGAACGCGGGGTGGAATTCCAGGAAGCAACCGCGCTCGCGGTAGAGCTCGCAGGCCCGCATGGCGGCGCGCTTGAGGCGGACGCTGTTCTTGGGGTCGATGACGACGACCACGTCCTGCCGGCGAATGGCCTGCCCGATCAGATTGGCCAGCGCCACGCCCTTGCCCGACTGCGTGGTGCCCACCAGCAGGGTCCCGCCCTCGAAGTTCTGCAGCGGCCTGTACAAGGGCCGCTCGATCGGCTCCACGCCGTGGATATAGGGCAAGCCGATCTCGGCGTCGGGCTGCGGCCGCGGATCGTGGCCGAGCAGGCTCAGCAGGCGTGGCGACACGGCGAGGTCGCGCGGATCGATCTTGGCGAGCTCGTAGAGCCGCTGCGAATGGATCGGCTGCCACTCGAAGCCGAAACCGAGGAACACCTGCTCGGGGTCGCGCGTCAGCCGCTCGAGCCGTGCCGCGGGCATGATCTCCATCGCGCGGCCGGCGAGCGAGGCGCGCGCGATCAGCACGCGCAACGACTGGTGCGCGCGCCAGACACTCAGCGCCATGCACGCAAGGGCCATCGGCATCGCTACCCGCCCCGGCACGCCGGTGTGCGACGC
>JBASTF010000519.1:0-1761 GCA_049274755.1 Rubrivivax sp.
GTGCGGCCCAGCGCGGGCGCACGCTGCGCTTCGGCATCCGCCTGCACGTCATCGTGCGCGAGACCGAAGACGAAGCCTGGCGGGCCGCGGCCGAGCTGGTGAAACACCTGGACCCGGCGACCATCGCCGCGGCGCAGAAGAAGTTCGCGGCGATGGACAGCGTGGGCCAGCGCCGCATGGCGGCCCTGCACGGTGGCCACTACAACCCGGCCGACGTGCGCGAGGGGCTGGAGGTCTCGCCCAACCTGTGGGCCGGCGTGGGCCTGGTGCGTGGCGGCGCCGGCACCGCCCTGGTGGGCAGCCCGCAACAGGTGGCGGCGCGCATCGAGGAGTACGCGGCACTGGGGCTGGACCATTTCATCCTCAGCGGCTACCCGCACCTGGAAGAAGCGCACCGTGTCGCCGAGCTGGTGTTCCCGCTGCTGCCGCTGGCGCAGCGCTCGCAGCTGCAGCAGCCGACACTGACCGGGCCGTTCGGCGAGATCGTCGCCAACGGCGACGTGCCGCGTGTCTCGCAGAGCTGATGCCATGAGCACGCTGCGCTTGCCGCGACGCACCCTGCCCTGGCTGCTGCCGCTGGCCATCCTGGCGCTGTGGCAAGGCGCATCGGCCGGCGGCTGGTTGTCCACCCGCGTGCTGCCCGAACCCTGGGCCGTGGCCAAGGCCTTCTGGGCCCTGGCGCTGAGCGGCGAGATGGCGCAGCACGTGGCCACCAGCACGCAGCGTGCACTCAGCGGCTTTGTGCTGGGTGGTGGCCTGGCCCTGGTGCTGGGCCTGCTGACCGGTTCGCTGCGCTGGGCCGAGACGCTGCTGGACAGCACGCTGCAGATGCTGCGCAACGTGCCGCCGCTGGCGCTGATTCCGCTGGTCATCCTGTGGTTCGGCATCGACGAAGGCGCCAAGCTCTTCCTCGTCTCGCTGGGTGTGTTCTTCCCGATCTACCTCAACACTTTCCACGGCATCCGCGGCGTCGACAAGGGGCTGGTGGAGATGGCGCGCAGCTACGGCGTGTCGGGCTGGCAGCTGTACCGCCAGGTCATCCTGCCGGGTGCGCTGCCGCAGATCCTGGTCGGCGTGCGCTTTTCGCTGGGTTTCATGTGGGTCATCCTCATCGTCGCCGAAACGGTGTCGGCCCAGGCCGGCATCGGCTACATGACGATGAACGCACGCGAGTTCCTGCAGACCGACGTGGTGCTGGTGGGCATCCTGCTGTATGCCGCGTTGGGCAAGGCGGCCGACCTGGTGGCCAAGGGGCTGGAGCGCTGGTGGCTGCGCTGGCATCCGGGCTACCAGGGGCACCAGGGGGCGGCGGCATGATCCTCAGCGAACACGACCTGCCCTCGCTGCTGCTGCGGCAGTGGGAAGACAGCGCCGAGCCGGCGCCGCTGGCCGAGCGCCGCAGCAGCACAACCGGCGGCGGGCTGGCGCTGCAGATCCAGGGCGCGGGCAAACGTTTCGGCGCCCGCGAGGTGCTGCGTGGGGTGGACCTGCACATCGCGCCCGGCGAGTTCGTCGCCATCGTCGGCCGCAGCGGCTGCGGCAAAAGCACCTTGCTGCGCCTGGTGGCCGGGCTGGAGCAGGCCGACAGCGGCAGCCTGGCGCTGGACGGCCGTGCGCCCAAGGCCGAGCGCGACGACGTGCGCATCATGTTCCAGGACGCGCGCCTGCTGCCCTGGAAACGTGTGGCCGACAACATCGCACTCGGCCTGTGGGGCGGCGACGCGCCGGCGCGGGCGCGCGGTGCGCTGGCCCAGGTGGGGC
>JBASTF010000520.1:0-3524 GCA_049274755.1 Rubrivivax sp.
GCCGCTGGGCACGAGGGGCGCACTGGCGCTGGCGCTGACGCCGCTGCGGAACTCCGGCGACAATCGCGCCGCAGCATGACGTTGCGCCGCGCAGCCGCCCGAGACACGAGACGCCGATGACGACGACGCCCACGCACGCGCCCGAGCATGACATCGTCATCATGGGCGGGGGCCTCGCCGGCCTGACGCTGGCCCTGCAACTGCGCCAGCGCTTGCCCGAGCTCGACATCCTGGTGCTGGAGCGCCGGGCCCACCCGGTGCCGCTGGCCTGCCACAAGGTCGGCGAAAGCAGCGTCGAGATCGGCGCGCACTACTTCGAGCAGGTGCTGGGCCTGCGTGAACACCTGCAGACGGCGCAGTTGCGCAAGTTCGGTTTCCGCTTCTTCTTCAGCGAAGGCCGGAGCGACCTGTCGTCCGTCACCGAACTCGGTGCCAGCCGGCCGCTGCCGGTGCAGAGCTACCAGCTCGACCGCGGGCTGTTCGAGAACTTCCTCGGTGAAGAGTGCCAGCGCCGGGGCATCCGTTTCGTCGACAACGCGCTGATCCGCAAGGTCACGCTCGCCGAAGACGGCAGCCCGCACAGCGTGCAGTGGCAGCGCCCCGGCGAAGCGCTGCGCACGACGCAGGCACGCTGGGCCATCGACGCCTGCGGCCGCGCCGGCATGGTCAAACGCCAGCTCGGGCTGGCCCGGGACAACGCCCATGCGGCGCATGCCGTGTGGTTCCGCATCAGCGAACGCGTCGCCATCGACGACTGGCCGGTGGCCGACCCGGCCTGGCGCCAGCGCTGCGTGACGCCGACACGCTGGCTGTCGACCAACCACCTGGTCGGCGCCGGCTACTGGGTGTGGCTGATCCCGCTGGCCTCGGGTTCCCATTCGGTGGGCATCGTCGCCGACCCCAGGTACCACCGGATCGAAGCGATGAACAGCTTCGACAAGGCCATGGACTGGCTGCGCGAGTTCCAGCCGGCGCTGTACGCCGACCTCGACGGCAAACGCGACAAGCTGCAGGACTTCGCGTTTTTCCGCCGCTTCAGCCACGACTGCAAGCAGGTGTTCAGCGAACACCGCTGGGCGCTGGCCGGCGAGTCCGGGCGTTTCCTGGACCCGTTTTATTCGCCGGGCAGCGACTTCATCGCCATCGGCAACACCTACATCACCGAGCTCGTCGCGCGTGACCATGCCGGGCTGCGGCTGCACGCCCACACCCAGGTCTTCGAGCAGATCTTCAAGTCCTTCTACGACAGCACGCTGGCGCTGTACGTCGACCAGTACGGCCTGTTCGGCGACCCCGAGGTGCTGCCGAGCAAGGTGATCTGGGACTACACCTACTACTGGAGCGTGCTGGCCCAGCTGTTCTGCCAGCAGCGCCTGGCCGACCTGGCTTCGCTGGGCCATTTGCGCGACGCGCTCGCGGCCTGCCAGAAGCTCAACGTCGAGGTGCAGCATTTCCTGCGTGCCTGGGGCGAGGTCAGCGCACGCCGCAACCTGCCGGTGATGCTGGACCAGGCCTCGGTGCCCTGGTTCGTCGAACTCAACCGCAGCCTGCACGACCGGCTCGACGACCAGGCCTTCCGCGCCCGCATCCGCGCCGCGGCGACGACGCTGCAGCGCCTGGCCGGCGAGATGCTGCAGCGCGCGGCCGACGAACATCCGCAGCTCGACACCCAGGCGCTGCGTGCGCTGCTGCCGGCCTGGGCGCTGCAGCCGCAGGCGCAGTCGCTGCTGTTCCCCAGCGCATCGGAACTGGCCACGGTCTGAACACGGCCGGCCGGACCGCATCGTCAACGACTGTTCCGAAGTGCCGGGCCTGGAAAGGCCGCGGCCCGACGGTGTTCTGCTGTCTAGGCCTGGAATGGCGGCAGCCGCCTGGCCTTGCGCCAGGCCAGCAGCGGCAGCCGCAGCACGAACTCGACCATCAGCCGCGTGTGCATCCAGGTCAGCAGCAGGTTGTCGCGGCCGTAGCGGAAGTGCGAGACGCCGCCTTCGGCGGCCGTCAGGTACTTCACCGGCGCGTCGACGTTGATCGGCTTGATGCCGCGCCAGGCCAGGCGCACGACGGCTTCGGTGTCGAAGTCGAAGCGCCGCATCCAGGGCTGGCCGCGCATCACCGCGGCCAGTGCCGAGACCGGGTAGACGCGGAAACCGTACAGCGAATCGGCGACACCGGCGCCCAGGGTCTCGAGATTGGTCCACCAGTTCGAGACCCTGCGCCCACGCACCCGCAGCAGCGGCGCACTGGCATCGAACACCGGGCGGCCCAGGATCATCGTTTCGGGCCGCGCCAGCGACGCCTGCATGAAGCCGGGAATCAGGCCGGCCGGATGCTGGCCGTCGCTGTCCATCGCCAGCGCATGGGTGTAGCCGGCGGTCATGGCCTGCTGCAGCCCGTGCAGCACGGCCGCGCCCTTGCCGCTGTTCGCCGGCAGCACCCAGACACGCAGGCCCGGGTCCTGCGCCGCCATCAGTTCCAGCCCTGAAGCCGTGCCGTCGGTGCTGCCGTCCACCACCACCCACACCGGGTTCCACTGCGCACGGGCGGCGCGCACGGTGGCATAGACCTGGGGGCCGGTGTTGTAGCTGGGGATCAGGACGACATGGGTCGTCGACGCAGGCAGGCTCATGGGGTCTCGGGCTGTGGCTGGCGCACGCCGGCAGCGAAGTAGGCTTCGATCTCGGCCAGCAGCGCCGCCGGGTCGTCGGTGGGTTCGAAGCGCCGGCCCAGGCGCACCGAAAACACGATGGGCAGCGGCGGCAGCCGCCACAGCGGCCAGCCCTTGCACAGGTAGGGCGAACTGGTGTCGATGAACACCGTCTGCACCGGCGCTGCGGCCATCTTCGCGATGACGGTGAAGCCGGGCCGGAAGGGATTGATCGGCTGCTGCGTCGTGCGTGTGCCTTCGGGGAACAGCACGAGCTGGCCACCCCGTTGCAGGTCGTCGACGGCCAGGCGGATCAGCCCGCGCGGCGAATCGTTGCGGATGTAGCGCGCCAGCCGCGCGCCAGGCGCGAGGAAGGGGTTGTGCATCAGGCTGGCCTTCATGATGCAGGCGCTGCGCGGCAGCCGCGCCACCAGCATCAGCGCGTCCAGCATGCTGGGATGGTTGGCCACGACGATGAGCCCGGGTTCGTCGCGCAGGCTGTCCAGCGCCTCGGAGTGCAGCCGCATCATGCCGGCCAGGCGGGCACCCCACCAGAACAGGCGGTAACCGCGGGCAATGGCGGCGCGGCCGATGCGCCGCCCGGTGTCGCTCGACAGCAGCGGGTACAGCAGCAGCGCCGCGCCGTTCCACAGCAGCGAGCCGGTGCCCAGCAGCAGCAGCATGGCCTGCAGCGCGGCCCATTGCAGCGGCAACAACAGCCATTGCAGCAACGACATCGTGACAGCGCCTTCAGCGCGGCTCGGCGACACGTGTCTCCGAGACTGCAAAAACCCAGGACAGCGCGACGCCCAGCGCCGTGCTGCTGCGTGCAGTCACCAGCGGGCTGGCCTCGAAGGCGGCGCCGGCGACGCTGTCGTGG
>JBASTF010000521.1:0-2978 GCA_049274755.1 Rubrivivax sp.
GGGCCGACCCTGGGCCGCGCGGCCGACCATCAGCGCGTCGGCGCCGGTGTGGCGCAGCACGGCGGCGGCCTTTTCGGGGCTGTCGATGTCGCCGTTGGCGACCACCGGGATCTGCAGCGCGGCTTTCACCGCGGCCACCGTGTTGTGTTCGGCAACACCCTTGTAGCCCTGCTCGCGTGTGCGGCCGTGGATCGTCAGCATCGCGATGCCGGCGCTCTGCGCGGCACGGGCGATGCGCAGTGCGTTGCGTTCGGTGTCGCACCAGCCGGTGCGCATCTTCAGCGTCACCGGCACGCCCAGCGGCGCGCAGGCGGCGACCACGGCTTCGACGATGGCCAGCGCCAGCGGCTCGTCCTGCATCAGCGCGCTGCCCGCCCACTTGTTGCAGACCTTCTTCGCCGGGCAGCCCATGTTGATGTCGATGACCTGGGCGCCGCGGTCGACGTTGTAGCGTGCGGCCTCGGCCATCTCGGCGGGCTCGACACCGGCGATCTGCACGGCGATCGGCGCCACCTCGCCGTCGTGGTTGGCGCGGCGCGAGGTTTTCAGCGACGACCACAGCTCGCGTTTGCTCGTCACCATCTCGCTGACGGCATAACCCGCGCCCAGGCGTTTGCACAGCTGGCGGAACGGCCGGTCGGTCACACCCGCCATGGGGGCGACGAACAGGCGGTTCGGCAGCTCGATCGCGCCGATTTTCATGGGGGTGGGCCGGGGGAGGGTGCTGAAAAAGGAGGCAGGAGTATACCGATGCGCGGCGGCCGTCCCCACGGGCGCCGGTGGCCTGCGCGGCTGTCTATGATGGGCCGCAATGGAAGCTTGGTTGATGTCTGTGCTGGCGGCGCTGGCGCTGCCGAAGTTCGGCCTGTCGACGGTGTTCGTGGTGGCGGTGGTTTCCGCCACGCTGCTGCCGCTGGGCAGCGAGCCCGCGGTGTTCGGCCTGATCAAGCTCAACCCCGACCTGTTCTGGCAGGCCATGTTCGTCGCCACCGCCGGCAACACGCTGGGCGGCGCGATCAGCTGGTGGATGGGCTATGGCGCCGAGGTGGCCTACGAACGCATGCGCCACCAGAAACCGCTGGACCTGAAGGTGCTGCAGACGCTGCAGCGTTTCGGCCCCAAGGCCTGTCTGCTGGCCTGGCTGCCGGCGGTGGGCGACCCGCTGTGTGCACTGGCCGGCTGGCTGAAGCTGCCGTTCTGGCCCTGCGTGGTCTACATGGCCATCGGCAAGTTCCTGCGCTACCTGACGATGACGTCCCTGCTGCTGTGGGTGTTCCCGGGCCAGTTCCCCACCGGGCCTTGATCACAATAGCGGCCTTCCCACAAGGAACCCCGTGATGACGACGACGACCACGACCCCGTCCTACGACCAGCTGTCCGGCACCTGGACCCGCATGCACCACTTCGGCCACTTGCAAAGCCTGGCCGGCTGGGACCGCGCAGCCAACATGCCACCCAAGGGCAACGAAGCCCGCGCCGCGGCGCTGGCCGAGATGGCGGCGCTGCTGCACCGCATGATCACCGACCCGGCGCTGCCGGCGCAGATGAGCAGCGCCGACGGCGAGCCGCTGAACGAGCTGCAGCGTGCCAACCTGCGCGAGATGCGGCGCGCCTGGCGCGCGTCGAACGCGCTGCCCGAGTCGCTGGTGCAGCGCCAGCAGATCGCCACCTCGCGCTGCGAACATGCCTGGCGCAGCCAGCGCCCGGCCAACGACTGGGCGGGTTTCCTGCCCAACCTGAAAGACGTGCTGGCGCTGGCGCGTGAAGAGGCCGAGCTGCTGTCGCAGCAGCTGGGTGTGTCGCGCTACGAAGCGATGATGGACCGCTTCGAGCCCGGCATGACGACGGCCCAGGTCGACCGCGTGTTCGGCGAGGTGCGGCAATGGCTGCCGGGGCTGATCCGCCAGGTGCGCGAACAGCAGGGCCGCGAGACGCTGATCGAGCCGCAAGGCCCGTTTGCGGTGGCGACGCAGCGTGCGCTGTGCGAGCAGGTGATGCAGCTGCTGGGCTTCGACTTCGAAGCCGGCCGGCTCGACGTCAGCACCCACCCGTTCTGCGGCGGTGTGCCGGAAGACGTGCGCATGACGACACGCTTCCGCGACGACGAGTTCCTGTCCAGCCTGATGGGCACGGTGCACGAAACCGGCCACGGCCGCTACGAGCAGAACCTGCCGCGCGACCTGCTGGGCCAGCCGGTGGCCAACGCCCGCTCGATGGCCTTGCACGAAAGCCAGAGCCTGAGCTTCGAGATGCAGCTCGGCAGCCACCCGGGCTTTGTGCAGCGGCTGGCGCCGCTGGTGCGCCAGGCCTTCGGCGAGCAGCCGGCCTTCGAGGCCGGCAACCTGCACAGGCTGCTGACCCGTGTGAAGCCGGGCACCATCCGCGTCGATGCCGACGAGGTGACCTACCCGGCCCACATCATCCTGCGCTACGAGATCGAGCGCCCGCTGATCGACGGCGACATCGAGGCTGAGGACATCCCGGCGCTGTGGGACGCGAAGATGATGGAGCTGCTGGGTGTGGACACACGCGGCAACTTCAAGGACGGGCCCATGCAGGACGTGCACTGGCCCGAAGCCCTGTTCGGCTACTTCCCGTGTTATTCGCTGGGTGCGATGTACGCGGCGCAGTGGTTCGCCGCGATGCGGCGTGCGATGCCCGACCTGGACCAGCGCATCGCCGCCGGCGAGCTGACGGCGGTGTTCGACTGGCTGCGCGACAACATCTGGCGCCAGGCCAGCCGCTGGACCACCGACGAACTGGCCCGCCGGGCCAGCGGCGAAGCGCTGAACCCGGCGCACTTCAAGGCGCACCTGGAGCAGCGTTACCTGGGCTGAGGCCCTGGCTTCAGCGCGCCGGCAGCGCGCGTTCCAGGTCGTGCAGCACTTCGTCCAGCCGGCGCAGTGCCTGCAGCGCCGGGCGTGGCGGCGGCAGCCGGTGTGCGACCAGCCGGCGCCGCGGGTCGTCCAGCGCCGCTT
>JBASTF010000522.1:0-2939 GCA_049274755.1 Rubrivivax sp.
ACCCAGGCCACGCCGGGCTACGCCGCGGCGGTGACCGAGTGGATCATCGGCGTGATGGTGGACCTGGCACGCGGCACCAGCCGCTATGCCGCTGCCTACCACCTGGGCCGTTCGCCGGCGCCGGTGATGGGGCGTGAACTGCACGGCGCCACGCTGGGCATCATCGGCCATGGCGAGATCGGCCGCCGCCTGGCACGCCTGGGCCTGGCCTTCGGCATGCAGGTGCTGGTGCACACACCCGAGGCCGTGGACGAAAGCGACGGCCGGCGCGCGGTGCCGATGGCGCAGCTGCTGGCCACGTCGGACTTCGTCGCCTGCCTGGCGCCGGCGAACGCACAGACCGAGAACCTGATGAACGCGGCCGCGTTTGCCACGATGCAACGCGGCGCGATGTTCATCAATGCCTCGCGTGGTGAACTCGTCGACGAAATGGCGCTGCTGCAGGCGCTGGACAGCGGCCATCTCGGCGGCGCCGCGCTCGATGTCGGCCGTGCACCCGACCAGATGCCGTCGCCGGCGCTGGCGCAGCACCCGCTGGTCATCGCCGCGCCGCATGTCGGTGGCCTGACACCGCCGGCCATCGAACACCAGGCGCTGGAGACGGTGGCCCAGCTGGCGTCGCTGCTGCGCGGCGAGTTGCCGCGTGGTGCCGTCAACGCCGAGAACGCCACCCGCTGGCGGCAATGGCGTGCCCGATGAGTGCCGCTGTCGATGGACCCGTTTGCGACTGCCATCTGCACGTCTACGACGGGCGCTGGCCGCTCGCGCCCACGGCCACCTTCGTGCCGCCGCAGGCGCCGGCCGCGGCCTACCGCAGCGTGCAGCAGGCGCTGGGGTTGCAGCGGGCCATCGTCGTGCAGCCCACGGGTTATGGCTTCGACAACGGCTGCACGCTGGACGCCATCGCCCAGCTGGGGCCGGGTGCACGCGGTGTGGCCGTGGTGCCGGCCAGCGTCGGCGAGGCCGAGATCGAGCACCTGCACCAGGCTGGCGTGCGGGGTGTGCGGTTCATGATGTTGTCGGGCGGTGTGCTGCCCTGGGCGGCGCTGGAGCCGCTGGCTGCGCGCATCGCGCCCTGGGGCTGGCACATCGACCTGCAGCTCGACGGCCACGACCTGCCGCAGCACCTGCCGCAACTGCTGGCGCTGCCCTGCCGGCTGGTCATCGACCACCTCGGCAAGTTCCTGCGCCCGGTGCTGCCCGACAGCCCCGGCCTGCTGGCGCTGGAGCAACTGCTCGACGCCGGCCGCTGCTGGATCAAGCTCTCGGCGCCCTACGAAAGCTCGCGCCGCGGCCCGCCGGACTACGACGACGTGGCGCCGCTGGCGGCGCGCCTGGCCCAGCGTTTCCCCGAGCGTGGGCTGTGGGCCAGCAACTGGCCGCATCCCAACGTGCAGCCGCGGCCCGCCGAACAGGCCTTGCTGGACTGGGCGCTGCAGGCCATCGGCGCGGCGCGCCAGCGGGTGCTGGTCGACAACCCGGCCGAACTCTACGGCTTCAGCGCCGCGGCAGAACCGCCGTACCGAGCTTGAAGATGCCGCTGACCCGCGCCACCAGCGCATCGTCGGCGCTGACCAGGCCTTGCATGAACACCAGGCTGCGTGTCGTGCGCAGCACGCTGGCTTCGCCCTGCACCCAGGCGCCCAGCGGCGACGGTGCCAGGTAGTCGATCTGCAGGTTGATGGTCGGCAGGAAACGCTGGCCGATCTCGGCGCTGAGGCGCTGCGCCGCCATCGGCAGCAGCATGTCGCAGAACGCGGCCATCATGCCGCCATGGCAGATGGCCAGGGCATTGGTGTGGCGTGTTTCGACGCGGAAGCCCATCTGCACGGCAGCGCCCTGGTGGCGCAGGTACAGCGGGCCGTTGCGGGCGATGAACTCGCCGCCACTGTCCAGCACCTGGAAGCCGGGCGGCACGCTGTTCATCGGGCTTCGCGCGCCGCGTCGGCGTGGAAGTCGGCGTCGGCCGGCGCAGGCTGGCCCAGGCCGGGGTAGACCTGGGCGAAGTCGGCGACGATCTGCGCCAGCGGCATCTCGTCGAAGCTGCCGCGCTGGGCCACGTATTCCATGTGGCGGTTGCCGGCGCGGTCGTAGGGGTGGTAGATCGAGTCCTCGCGGCCGTCGAAGTCCAGCGGCAGCAGGCCGAAACGTTCGCAGAGCTCGATGTTGAAGGCCGGTGTCGCCTTCAGCCAGGCGCCGCCGATCAGCAGTTCGGTGTAGCCATGCCAGACAAACACATCGGTGCCGCGCATGGACTGGCGCAGCCTTTCCGTGCTGAGGTGGTTGCGCACGTCGGCGAAGCCGACACGCGCCGGAATGCCGGCAGCCCGTGCCGTGGCCGCGAGCAGCGCGGCCTTCGGCACACACCAGCCATACCCCTGGGCCAGCACGCTGCTGGCGCGCATGCCGACGGGCGAGAGGTCGATGCGGTAGGGGTCGTAGCGGAAGCCGTCGCGCACCGCCAGGTACAAGGCCACCGCACGCTCGCGGCTGTCGGCGCCCTGCGCGTGGCGTTCGGCGAAGTGGATGACGTCGGTGTGGTCGCTGTCGATCAGCGGCGTGGCTTGCAGCATCGGGGTCAGCGGTTCTTCAGCTCGGCACGCCGGTTCTGCGACCAGGCCTTTTCGTCGTGGCCCTCGGCCGCGGGGCGTGTGTCGCCGAAGCTCACGGCTTCGAGCTGTGTTTCCTGCACACCCAGCAGCGCCAGTGCGCGGATCACCGCCTCGGCACGCTTCTGGCCCAGCGCCAGGTTGTATTCGCGGCCACCACGTTCGTCGGCATGGCCTTCGACGACCAGGCCCTGCTGCGGCGCGCCCTGCAGCACCCGCGCGCGGCGTTCGAGCATGAACTTGAACTCGTCGCGGATGTCGTAGCGGTCGAAGTCGAAGTAGACGATGCGTTCGGTGTCGGCCTGGCGCCGCGGCAGTGCGGCGGTGGCG
>JBASTF010000523.1:0-13048 GCA_049274755.1 Rubrivivax sp.
GGTGACCGGCGTGACGCCGGCGCTGCCGGCCGACTTCGAACGCCTGCGCGGCGTGGTGCTGCAGGACTGGACCGACGCGACCATGGCCGATCTGCGCACCGCCGCCGTGCGCGAGATGGAGAAGAAGTACATCGTGCGCCACGAGGCCGTGGCCCCGACGCCGCCGCTGCGGGCAGCCCAGGCGACCCAGGCAACCCAGGCGGCGCCGAAATGAGCGCCTTGCTGCGTTGGCTGGCGCTGGCCTGGCTGCTGCTGTCGGCGCCGCTGGCGCTGGCCCACGAAATGAGCATGGCCGAGCTGTCGATGCGCGAGGCCGGCCGCGGCGAGTTCTACTGGCAGTGGACGGCCAGCAGCGACCGCCTGGGCACACGCGGGCTCGAGCCGCAGTGGCCTTCGCACTGCAGCGAGCCCGAGCCCAACGTGCTGAACTGCGGCGCCACCGGCCTGAGCGGCCCGCTGTCGATGAAAGGCGTGGGCCAGGGCTTCTCGGCCGTGCTGGTGCGGGTGAATTGGGCCGACGGGCAGCGCCGCGTCTACACACTGACCAAGAGCCAGCCCACGGTGCAGCTGTACGGCTCGGCCGACGACCCGCGCGGCATGGGCGAGATCGCCTACGCGTACACGATGCTGGGCGTGGAGCACATCCTGACCGGCATCGACCACCTGATCTTCGTCATCGGCCTGCTCTTCCTGGTGGGCTTCAACCGCCGGCTGGTACTGACCATCACGGCCTTCACCGCAGCCCACAGCCTCACGCTGGGCTTGTCGGCCCTGGGCTGGCTGGCGCTGCGGCCGCCGCCGGTGGAAGCCACCATCGCACTGTCCATCATGCTGGTGGCCAGCGAGGCGCTGCACAAGCGCGAAACGCTGTCGCGGCGCTGGCCGGCCCTGGTGGCCTTCCTGTTCGGCCTGGTGCACGGCCTGGGTTTCGCCGGTGCGCTGAAGCAGATCGGCCTGCCCGAGAACAACCTGCTGGTGGCGCTGCTGACCTTCAACGTCGGTGTCGAGATCGGCCAGTTGCTGACGGTGGCCCTGGCCTTTGCCATCGTGCGTGCACTGCGGCGCTGGCCGCCGTTCGAGCGCACGCGCAAGCCGGCGCTGTATGCGATGGGTGGTGCCGCGGCCTACTGGACCTGCGCGCGCGTCGCCGCGATCCTGGCCTGAGCAGGTGTGAACGCTCAGCCGCCTTCGAAACCGTCCAGCACCTTGGCGGCGTTGTCGCCCAGTTCCTGGGCTGCATAACCGCCTTCGAGCACCAGCAGCGTCGGCAGGCCCAGCGCCTGCAGCCGCGCGCCCAGGCGCAGGAAGTCGGCGCTGCGCAGCTGGAACTTGGAGATCGGGTCGCCTTCGAAGGTGTCCAGGCCCAGCGAGACCACCAGCGCATCCACACGCTGCCGCTGCACGCGGGTGCAGCCTGTGTCCAGCGCATCGAACCAGCGTTCGGCCGTCGTGCCGGCCGGCAGCGGCAGGTTCAGGTTGTGGCCCAGGCCCGCGCCGGTGCCGGTTTCGTCGGCATGGCCCAGGTAGAAGGGGTATTCGGTGCGCGGGTCGCCATGCAGGCTCACCGTCAACACGTCGTCGCGGGCGTAGAAGATGCTCTGCGTGCCGTTGCCGTGGTGGTAGTCCACGTCGAGCACGGCCACGCGGCGGCAGCCGCCGTCGCGCAAGGCCTGGGCGGCGATGGCGGCGTTGTTGAGAAAGCAGTAGCCGCCCATGAAGTCGGCACCGGCATGGTGGCCGGGGGGACGTGTGGCGCAGAACGCAGCCCGCGTGCCGGCCTGCAGCAAGGCCGCGGCGCTGACGGCGGCATCGGCACCGGCCTTGGCCGCAGCCCAGGTGCCGGCCGCCATCGGCGTGCCGTTGTCCATCGAATACAGGCCCAGCTTGGCCACGAAGTTGTGGGGCTCGACGTCGTCGCGCAGGCTGCGCACCGGCCACACCGACGGAAAGGGCTGCAGGCCCGCATTGGCCGCGTCCAGCGCCTGCCACTGCTGCCAGGCGCTGGCCAGGAAGTCCAGGTAGCGAGGCGCATGCACACGCGGCAGCACGGCCGCGGCATCGTGGTCGGGTTCGCGCAGCAGGTGGCCACGCGCCTGCAGCGCCGCGTGCACAAAGGCCGCACGCTGCGGGGTTTCGAAACAAGGCACACGTTCGCCGCGGAAGAACTCGTGTTCCGGCGCGTGCAGCTGGTGCTGGGGGCTGAAGAAGCTGATCATGGCAGGACCAAGCCTAGCGCAGCATGAAACCCCGCACGGCAGCGATGACGGCCTCGGGCTGGTCGCGGTGCGGCGAATGACCGCAGGCCGGCAGTTCCAGCAGCTGCGTGCCCGGCACCTGGCGTGCGATGCCGCGGATCTGCTCCAACGTGCCGTAGACGTCGTCCAGCCCCTGGATGGCCAGCAGCGGGCAGCGGATGGCAGAGATCTCGCCGTCGATGCGCCAGCTGCGGAATGCCGGGTCCAGCCAGATGCGGTTCCAGCCCCAGAAGGCGGAGTCGACGTCGTCGTGGTACCTGGCCAGGCCCTTCTTCAGCTCGCCCTGTTCGTAGGCGCTGCGCGCTGCTTCGATGCTGGCCACCGACAGGTCCTCGACCAGGATGTGCGGCGCCATCACGATGGCACCGGCCAGCCGGCTGCCAAAACGTGCGGCGTGCAGCAAGGCGATGGAGCCGCCGTCGCTGTGGCCGAACAGCCAGGTCGGCTGTGCAGTGAGGTCCACCTGCAGGGCCGTCAGCAGCGCCGGCAGCACCTCGTGCGCCTGCTGGTGCATGAAGTCCGGTGCCCAGTGCTCGTCGGCCGGGCGTGGTGTCGAACGCCCATAGGCGGGGCGCGAAAACACCAGGCCGCGTGCGCCGACGGCCGCGCACAGCCGCGCCGGGAAGTCCTTCCACATCGCCAGCGAACCCAGGCCTTCGTGCAGGAAGACCAGCAGCGGCCCGCTCGCGGCGCCGACCCAGGCATGTTCGATCTGCACCTGGCGGCCACGCCAGGCAATCGCGGCCAACGTGGTGCTCACGGGGCCGCGGCTTCGCGTTCGCGCAGCTTGAAGCGCTGGATCTTGCCGGTTGCCGTTTTCGGCAGCTCGGCGACAAACTCGATCTGGCGCGGGTACTTGTAGGGCGCCAGCCGCTCCTTCACGAAGGCCTTCAGCGCCGCTTCGTCGGCCTCTTGCACGTTCGCGCCGGGTTTCAGCACGACAAAAGCCTTGGTCTTCGTCAGCCCCTCGGCGTCGGGCACGCCGATGACGGCGGCTTCCAGCACCGCCGGGTGCTGCACCAGCGTGGCCTCCACCTCGAAGGGGCTGACATAGATGCCGCTGACCTTCAGCATGTCGTCGCTGCGGCCGCCGTAGGTGTAGCTGCCGTCGGCGTTGCGGATGTACTTGTCGCCGCTCTTGGTCCAGCCGCCCTGGAAGGTCTCGCGTGTTTTCTCGCGGTTGCCCCAGTACATCAGCGCCGCGCTGGGGCCGGCGATGTAGAGGTCGCCGGGCTCGCCGTCGGGCACGGCACCAGCGTCGTCGCCGCGCAAGGCGATCTCGTAGCCCGGCACCGGCCAGCCGGTGCTGCCGTAGCGCACACGCTCGGGGCGGTTGGAGATGAAGATGTGCAGCATCTCGGTGGAGCCGATGCCGTCGACGATGTCGACACCGAAGTGGCGCTGGAACCGTTCGCCGATCTCGGCCGGCAGCGCTTCGCCGGCCGAGGACACCAGGCGCAGCGCCACCGCATCACGCGCCGGCAGCGCCGGGTGGGCCAGCATGCCGGCGAAGCCGGTTGGCGCGCCGTAGAACACCGTGGGCTTGAGTCCGCCCTGCGACGGGGCCGCGCCCAGCCAGCGCCTGAACGTGGCATCGGGCGTCGGGCGCTCGGCCATCAACACGACGGTGGCGCCGACACTCATCGGGAAGGTCAGCGCGTTGCCCAGGCCGTAGGCGAAAAACAGCTTGGCGGCCGAGAAGCAGATGTCGCTCTCGCGCAGGCCCAGCACGGCCTTGCCATAGAGCTCGCAGGTCCAGTAGGGGTTGGCCTGGGAATGCACCGTGCCCTTGGGCCGGCCGGTGGAGCCCGACGAATACAGCCAGAAGGCCGGGTCGTCGGCGCCGGTGGCGGCCGGCTTCTGCAGCGGCGCCTGGGCCTGCACAAAGGCCTCGAACTCCACTTCCGACGGATGCAGCGGCGCCACCGGCTGGCTGACGATGACCTTCTGCACCTCGTGGTCGGACTTCACCATCGCCGTGGTCAGCGCCGGCAGCAGCGCACCCGACACCAGCACCGCCTGCGCACGCGAATGCTCCAGCATGTAGGCGTAGTCGTCGGCCGTCAGCAGCGTGTTCACGGCCACAGGCACGATGCCGGCGTAGATGGCGCCGAGAAAACCCAGCGGCCAGTGTCTGCCGTCCTGCATCAGCAGCAGCACACGCTCTTCGCGTTTGATGCCCAGCGCACGCAGCCCGGCCGCCACGCGGCGCACCTGTTCGTCGAGTTCACCGTAGCGCAGCGTGCCGGTGTCGTCGATGAAGACCGGCTTCGTGGCGCGGCCGCTGTTGGTGGCCAGCAGGTGCTGCGCGAAGTTGAAGCGGGCGGGTGGTGGCTTCACGCTCTCGGGCATCGTCGTCATCTTGAGCTCTCCTCAGAGCGCGCCGAGCACCGCCGTGCTGGCCTGCACCGCACTGCGGCGGTGGTAGAAGTTCAGCGCGCGCAGCCCACCCAGTTCCTCACCACCACCGGCGCGGCCGGGGCCACCGTGCAGCGACTGCGGCATCACATTGCCATGGCCGGTGTGCAGCGCCGCCGCGTCGGGGCTGATGACGTGCACACGGCCGTGGCTGTCGGCCAGTTCCAGCGCCGCCTGCGCCAGTGCGGCGCTGTCGCCGCCATAGACGGAGGCCACCAGCGAGCCCTGGCCACAGCGGATCAGCGCCAGCGCATGGGCCGTGTCGCGGTAAGGCAGCAGGGTCGCCACCGGGCCGAAGACCTCGCAGTCGTGCACACGGTCGGCAGCATCGGGGTTGCGCGTGCCCAGCAGCACCGGGCCGACGCAGCAGGCCACCGCCGGGTCGGCATCGACCAGCGGCTGCTGGCTGCCGTCGTGCAGCGTCTCGGCCTGTGCCTGCAGATGGGCCAGGCCTTCGCGCACGGTGTTCAGCTGGGCGCGGCTGACCAGGGCGCCCATGCGAACCGTCTCGTTGCGCGGGTTGCCGACCGTGGTTTTTTTCAGCCGGGCCGAGATGGCCTCGGCCGCCGCGCCATACAGCGATTCCGGCACCAGCACACGGCGGATGGCCGTGCATTTCTGGCCGGCCTTCACCGTCATCTCGCGCACCACTTCTTTCGTTAGCAGGTCGAAGGCGGCGCTGTCGGGTGCTTCGCCGGGCAGCAGCCAGGCGCTGTTGACGCTGTCGGCCTCGATGTTCACGCGCACCGAACGCTGCGCCACGGCGGCATGCGAGCGGATCGTCGCGGCGGTGTCGGCGGAGCCGGTGAAGCTGAGCACGTCGAAAGGCTGCAGCGCGTCCAGCAGGCCGGCCGCGCTGCCGCAGACGATGGACAGCGCACCCGGCGGCAGCACGCCGGCGTCGACCACGTCCTTCACCATGCGCTGCGTCAGCCAGGCCGTGGCCGTGGCCGGCTTCACCAGCACCGGCACACCCGACAGCAGGGCCGGTGCCGCCTTCTCCCACAGGCCCCAGCCCGGGAAGTTGAAGGCATTGATCAGCAAGGCCAGGCCGCGTGTCGGCGCCAGCACATGCTGGCTCTGGAACAGCGGGTCCTTGCCCAGGCGCGCGGGCTCGCCGTCGACGAGGCAGCGCCGGTCGCCCAGCGTCTCGCCCATCTTGGCGTAGACCCCCAGCGTGTAGATGCCGCCGTCGATGTCGACCGCCGAATCGTTTTTCACCGTGCCGCTGTTGGCGGTGGCGATCTCGTAGTAGGTGTCGCGGTTGGCCTGCAGCACCTTGCCGACCGCGGCCAGCAGCGCGCCACGCTCACGGTAGCCCAGCGCACGCAGTGCGGCGCCGCCGGCTTCGCGTGCAAAGGCGAAACCGGCTGCCAGGTCCAGGCCGCCTGCGTCAACACGCACGAGCGCGTTGCCGAGCACGGGGTCGAACAGCGCTGTGCCGGCGCCATTGCCGGCCTGCCAGCGGCCGGCGATGAAGTTGGACAGCAAGTCGGTGGTCGTGGTGCTCATCGCGTGAACTCGATCCGCCCTTCGGGCAACAGGTACAGCACCAGGGCACGCCCCTGGCTGACGGTGGGACGGTGGGCACTGCCCGGCGGGCAGACCAGCCAGCCGGCGGGCCGGCCGTCGAACAGCGCCGTGCCGCCGTCCATCGGCAGGATCAGGTCGATCTCGCCGTTGGGGTGGCTGTGGTGCGGGCCGGCAACGTCGGCCATGTCGACGACGTCGACCGAAAAGCCGTGCAGGTCGACCGCCGGCTTGAAGATGCGGCCGTAGCGGATGCCGCCGCCTTCGCGCTCGCACAGCCAGCCGTCGCGCACACCGGCCTCGCAGCCGGCACGCAGGCGTTCGAAGCTGGCGCTGCCGGGGCCGTGCTCGGTGTTCAGCCAGCGGTCGAGCGCGGCGTCCAGCGGGCGGCTGGCGATCTGCACCGTCAGCTGGGCGACGGCCTCGCGGAAGTCGGTGGGTGTCATCAAGGACCTCGTCGTCACGGCATCCGGTGTGAATCGGGTGAACCGGTGCAGGTGCAGCTTGTCGGCTCGCACAGGATGCAGTATTGTGCTTACTGGCACTTTAGGCCCACGATCTGACCATGTCAAGCACTATATTGCATTCGGGCGAACCCGAAGCCGGGGAGGCCGTGGCCGGCGAAGGGGAGCAGAAGAACCCTTTTCTGGTGGCGCTGGGCGAACGTGTGCGTGCGCTGCGTGCGCGCCGCGGCATGACGCGCAAGGCCGTGGCGATGGCGGCCGAGGTCTCCGAACGCCACCTCGCAAACCTGGAATACGGCGTCGGCAACGCGTCCATCCTGGTGCTGCTGCAGGTCTGCGGTGCGCTGCAGTGTTCGCTGGCCGAGCTGATCGGCGACGTGACCACCTCGTCGCCCGAATGGCTGCTGCTGCGCGAACTGCTGGAAGGCCGCGACGAGGCGACGCTGCGGCGTGTGCGCGTGGCCGTCGGCGAACTGCTGGGCACCGGCGGCGCCAACGACCGCGACCCCGCGCAGCGCAGTTCACGGGTGGCGCTGATCGGGCTGCGCGGCGCCGGCAAGTCCACGCTGGGCCAGATGCTGGCCGACGACCTGGGTTTCCCGTTTGTCGAGCTCAGCCGCGAGATCGAGAAGTTCGCCGGCTGCAGCATCAGCGAGATCCAGGCGCTGTATGGCATCAACGCCTACCGCCGCTATGAGCGGCGTGCGCTGGAAGAAGCGATCCAGATCTACCCCGAGGCCATCATCGCCACGCCGGGCGGCCTGGTGTCCGACCCCGCCACCTTCAACCTGCTGCTGGCGCACTGCACCACCGTCTGGCTGCAGGCCGAGCCCGAGCACCACATGAAGCGGGTGCAGGCCCAGGGCGACATGCGGCCGATGGCGGCCAGCCGCGAAGCCATGGACGACCTGAAGCGCATCCTGGCCGGGCGGGCGCCGTTCTACGCCAAGGCCGAGTTCAAGCTCGACACCAGCGCACAACCGCTGGAAGGCAGCTTCCAGGCGCTGCGCGACCTGGTGCGCCGGGCGCTGCAACTGCCGGTCTGAGACCGGGCGCCGCCGCAAACGGGCCTTGCGTCGCATCAAAACATGCACTAAACTGCCTTTATCCGTTCACAAGATGCATTTTTATGCATCACTCCGGAGCAGCCCATGAGCACCACGCCGCGCGTCGACTACCAGACCGATCCGTCCCGCTACCGCCACTGGAAGCTGAAGTTCGAAGGCCCGGTGGCCACGCTGGCCGCCGACTTCGACGAAAACGGCGGCCTGCGCGAAGGCTACAAACTCAAGCTGAACAGCTACGACCTGGGCGTGGACATCGAACTGAACGACGCCATCCAGCGCATCCGCTTCGAACACCCGGAGGTGCGCAGCGTGGTCGTCACCAGCGCCAGGGACAAGGTGTTCTGCTCCGGCGCCAACATCTTCATGCTGGGCGTCAGCAGCCACGCCTGGAAGGTGAACTTCTGCAAGTTCACGAACGAAACGCGCAACGGCCTGGAAGACAGCTCCAGACACAGCGGCCTGAAGTTCCTGGCCGCCGTGAACGGTGCCTGCGCCGGCGGCGGTTATGAACTGGCGCTGGCCTGCGACGAGATCATCCTCGTCGACGACCGCAGCAGCGCCGTCAGCCTGCCCGAGGTGCCGCTGCTGGGTGTGCTGCCCGGCACCGGCGGCCTGACGCGCGTGACCGACAAGCGCCAGGTGCGCCACGACCTGGCCGACATCTTCTGCACCAGCGTCGAAGGTGTGCGCGGCAAGAAGGCCAAGGACTGGAAGCTGGTCGACGACATCGCCAAGCCCGCGGTCTTCGCACAGAAGGTGCAGGAACGTGCCCTCGAACTCGCCCAGGGCAGCGACCGGCCCGCGGCCGCCCAGGGTGTGGCGCTGACGCCGCTGCAGCGCACGATCGAGGCCGACGCGCTGCGCTACACGCATGTGACGGTGGAGATCGACCGCAGCAAGCGTGTCGCCACCTGGACCGTGCAAGGCCCGCAAGGCCAGCAGCCCACCGACATCGCCGCCATCGAAGCCGCCGGCGCTGCCTGGTACCCGCTGGCGCTGGCGCGTGATCTCGACGATGCCATCCTCTCGATGCGCACCAACGAGCTCGACATCGGCACCTGGCTGATGAAGACCCAGGGCGACGCGGCCGCCGTGCTGGCGATGGATGCCACACTGCAGCAGCACCAGGGCCACTGGCTGGTGCGCGAAACCATCGGCCTGCTGCGCCGCAGCTTCGCGCGCCTGGACGTCAGCTCGCGCAGCCTGTTTGCGCTGGTCGAACCCGGCTCGTGTTTTGCCGGCATGCTGCTGGAACTGGCCCTGGCCTGCGACCGCAGCTACCACCTGGCCCTGCCCGACGACGAAGCCCAGGCGCCGAAGATCGCCGCCAGCGACGCCAACTTCGGCCTCTACCCCATGGTCACCGGCCAGAGCCGGCTGGGCCGGCGCTTCTACGACGACGCTGCAGCCCTGGCTGCCGTGCGTGCACAGCTCGGCCAGCCGCTGGACGCCGACGCCGCCTTCGCGCTGGGCCTGGTCACCGCCAACCCCGACGACATCGACTGGGCCGACGAAGTGCGCATCGCCATCGAGGAGCGTGTGGCGATGAGCCCCGACGCGCTGACCGGCCTGGAAGCCAACCTGCGCTTCAACGGCCCCGAGAACATGTTCACCCGTGTCTTCGGCCGCCTGACGGCCTGGCAGAACTGGATCTTCCAGCGCCCCAACGCCGTCGGCGAGAAGGGCGCCCTGAAGGTTTATGGCAAGGGCGAAAAAGCCGCGTTCGACTGGAATCGGGTCTAAGGAATTCTCATGAGCACGATCAACTACAGCGAAAAGATCCCCAACAACGTCAACCTGTCCGACGACCGCACGCTGCAGCGTGCGCTCGAGCAGTGGCAGCCGAACTTCATCGGCTGGTGGGACGACGTGGGCCCGGAAGGTTCCACCAACTACGACGTCTACCTGCGCACCGCCACCAGCGTCGACCCGCAGGGCTGGGCCACCTTCGGCCACGTGAAGATGCGTGACTACCGCTGGGGCATCTTCCTGAACCCCGGCGACGCCGAACGCAAGATCCACTTCGGCGACCACATGGGCGAAAAAGCCTGGCAGGACGTGCCCGGCGAACACCGCGCCAACCTGCGCCGCATCATCGTGACGCAGGGCGACACCGAGCCGGCCAGCGTCGAACAGCAGCGCCACCTGGGCCTGACCGCGCCCAGCATGTACGACCTGCGCAACCTGTTCCAGATCAACGTCGAAGAAGGCCGCCACCTGTGGGCCATGGTCTACCTGCTGCACAAACACTTCGGCCGCGACGGGCGTGAAGAAGCCGAGGCCCTGCTCGAACGCCGCAGCGGCGACGAAAACAACCCGCGCATCCTGGGTGCGTTCAACGAAGCCACGCCGGACTGGCTGAGCTTCTTCATGTTCACCTACTTCACCGACCGCGACGGCAAGTTCCAGCTCTGCGCCCTGGCCGAAAGCAGCTTCGACCCGCTGGCGCGCACGACGAAGTTCATGCTGACGGAAGAAGCGCACCACATGTTCGTCGGCGAAAGCGGCGTCAGCCGCGTCATCCAACGCACGGCGCAGGCGATGAACGAGCTGAAGACCGACGACGTGGCCAAGCTGCGGGCTGCCGGCGTCATCGACCTGCCGACGCTGCAGCGCTACCTGAACTTCCACTACAGCGTGACGATCGACCTCTTCGGTGCCGACCAGTCGAGCAATGCCGCCACGTTCTATTCCACCGGCATCAAGGGCCGCTACGAAGAAGGCAAACGCGACGACGACCATCTGCTGAAAGGCCAGACCTACAAGGTGCTGGAAGCGCAGAATGGCCAGATCGTCGAGAAGGAAGTGCCGATGCTGAACGCCCTGAACGAGGTGCTGCGCGACGACTTCATCAAGGACAGCATGGCCGGCGTGCAGCGCTGGAACAAGGTGCTGGAAAAGGCCGGCCTGCCGCACCGCCTGACCGTGCCGCACAAGGCCTTCCACCGCAACATCGGCGCGCTGTCGGGTGTGAAGGTGTCGCCCGAGGGCCGTGTCGTCAGCGAAGGCGAATGGGCGGCCAAGGTCGACGGGTGGCTGCCCAGCCGCGAAGACCGCGCCTTCGTCGCCAGCCTCATGGGCCACTGCGTCGAACCGGGCAAGTTCGCCAACTGGATTGCGCCGCCGGTGATGGGCATCAACCGCCAGCCGGTGGACTTCGACTACGTTCGCTTCGGTTGAGGTGCTGCGATGGACATGGTGGCCACGGTTTTCCAGCAGCACCTGATCGACCCCGAGATCTGCATCCGCTGCAACACCTGCGAGGCCACCTGCCCGGTGGGCGCGATCACGCACGACGACCGCAACTACGTCGTCGACGCGGCCAAGTGCAACCTGTGCATGGCCTGCGTGCCGCCCTGCCCCACCGGCAGCATCGACAACTGGCGCACGGTGCCGCGGGAGCAGGCCTACAGCATCGACGACCAGTACGGCTGGGACGAACTGCCGGCAGCACTGGCGCTGCCCGTCGACGCCGTGGCGCCGGCCGCCCCTGTGCCCGCCAACCCCGACACGCCGCTGAACCTGCCGGCCCAGGCAGGTGCGACGCTGCCGCCCTGGTCGGCGGCCCATGCCTACACCAATCTCTACGGGTCGAAGGCAGCGCAGCCCTTTGTCACCGCCACCGTCAGCGGCAACGTGCGTGTCACCGATGTCGGCCACGACTACGACACACACCACATCGTGCTGGACTTCGGCAGCATGCCCTTCCCGGTGCTGGAAGGGCAGTCCATCGGCGTGCTGCCGCCGGGTACAGATGCCGCGGGCCGCGCCCACCATGCACGCCAGTACTCGATTGCCAGCCCGCGCAACGGCGAGCGCGCGGGCTACAACAACGTGTCGCTGACCGTGAAGCGTGTGCTGGAAGATCACCAGGGCCGCCCGGTGCGCGGCGTGGCCAGCAACCACATGTGCGACCTGCAGGTCGGCGACAAGGTGCAGGTCATCGGGCCCTTCGGCAGCAGCTTCCTGATGCCCAACCACCCGAAGAGCCACATCGTGATGATCTGCACCGGCACCGGCAGCGCGCCGATGCGGGCGATGACCGAGTGGCGGCGGCGTCTGCGCCAATCCGGCAAATTCGAAAGCGGCAAGCTGATGCTGTTCTTCGGTGCACGCACGCAGCAGGAACTGCCCTACTTCGGCCCGCTGCAGAACCTGCCGAAGGACTTCATCGACATCAACCTCGCGTTCAGCCGCACACCGGGCGCGCCCAAGCGCTACGTGCAGGACCTGCTGCGTGAACGCGCCGCCGACCTGGCGGCGCTGCTGGCCGATGCCAACGCGTGTTTCTACGTCTGCGGCCTGAAGGCCATGGAAGAAGGTGTGCTGCTGGCGCTGCGCGACGTGGCGCTGGGCGCCGGGCTCGATTGGGACGGCATCGCCGCAGCGCTGAAGCGCGAGGGCCGTCTTCATCTGGAGACTTATTGATGTTCCAGACCCTGGTGCTGGGCCGACGCGCGCCCGGCGTTGCCCAGCTCACGATGGCGCGGCCCGCGGTCTTCAACGCCTTCGACGAGTTGATGATCGGCGAACTCGACGCCGCGTTTGCGCAGCTGGAAGCCGATGCCGAGGTGCGTGTGATCGTGCTGGCCGGCGAAGGCAAACACTTCAGCGCCGGTGCCGACCTGCAATGGATGCAGCGCGCCAGCACCGCCACGCTGGACTGGAACCTTGCCGACGCACGGCGCTTCGCCGGCATGCTGGCGCGCATCGAGCGCTTCGGCAAGCCCACAGTGGCGCGGGTGCAGGGTGCGGCGCTGGGTGGCGGTGTCGGCCTCAGCGCCGTCTGCGACATCGCCATCGCAGCCGACAACGCCAGCTTCTCGGTCAGCGAAGCCAGGTTCGGCATCCTGCCCTCGGTGATCGGCCCCTACGTCACCAATGCCGTCGGCAAGCGCCAGGCACGGCGGCTGGCGCTGACGACCGAACGCATCGGCGCGCCGGAAGCGCTGGCGCTGGGCCTGGTGACCCAGGTCGTGGCCCTCGATGCGCTGGACACCGCGGTCGATGCCAGCGTGGCCCAGTTGCTGGCCGGCGGCCCCAACGCGCAGCGCGAGATCAAGCAGCTGTTTGCGCAACTGCAGGCCGGGCCGGTGACCGACGCGGTGGTAGAACTCACGGCGCAGACCATCGCCCGCGTGCGCGGCACCGACGAAGCGCGCGAAGGGTTCGCGGCCTTCCTCGGCAAGCGGCCTGCGAACTGGATTCCTCCACAATGACCCACCCCGTTCTTGTCATCGGCGCCGGCATCATGGGCGCCGGCATCGCCCAGGTCGCCGCCCAGGCCGGCCACAGCGTGCTGCTGTTCGACGCC
>JBASTF010000524.1:0-6447 GCA_049274755.1 Rubrivivax sp.
TGGCCGACCCGCGCGCGCTGCGGCTGGCGCTGGACGCCACCGAGGTCTACGAACGCCTGGGCTCGCCGGAAGGCGAACTGGCGCTGGCCGAAGCCGTTGTCTACCTGTCGGTGGCGCCGAAGTCGAATGCCGTCTACACGGCCTGGAACCAGGTGCGCGACTTCGTCAAGAAGGACGGCAGCCGCCCGGTGCCGGACCGGCTGCGCAACGCGCCGACGAAGCTGATGAAGTCCCTGGGCCACGGCCAGGGCTACCGCTATGCCCACGACGAGCCCGGCGCCTATGCCGCCGGCGAACGCTACCTGCCCGACGGCATGAGCGCGCCGCGCTGGTACCAGCCCGCGCCACGGGGGCTGGAGCAGCGCATCGGCGACAAGCTGGCCGAACTGCGGGCGCTGGACGACGCAGCGGGCAAGAAGGCGCCGTGACCGCAGGCCCGCGGGCGGCCCGCGCAGAACGCGGTTTGCCCAGGGGGAAAGCCCGGCCCTGGCAGCCGAAACCCCCCACCTACAATTTTTCGAGGCGGCCGGCTTCTTGCTAGGTCATCGCCGGGCGTCCTGACGGACGCTGCAACCGGAGTCCCCTTTCCATGGAAATCTTCTTCCAGCAGATCATCAACGGTCTGGTGCTCGGCAGCATGTATGCGCTGGTGGCACTGGGCTACACGATGGTCTACGGCATCATCAACCTCATCAACTTCGCCCATGGCGAGGTGCTGATGGTGGGCGCGCTCACCAGCTGGACCGTCGTCACCGTGCTCGCGGGATCGGGCCTGCCGGGCTGGGCGCTGATGCTGATCTCGCTGGTCGTCGCCATCGTCGTCTGCGCGGCGCTGAACTTCACGATCGAGAAGCTGGCCTACCGGCCGCTGCGCAGTGCGCCGCGCCTGGCACCGCTGATCACCGCGATGGGCATGAGCCTGCTGCTGCAGACGCTGGCGATGATCCTGTGGAAGCCCAACCCCAAGCCCTATCCGCTGCTGCTGCCCACCGAACCCATCAACCTCGGCGGGCCCGTCATCAGCGTCACGCAATGCCTGATCCTGGGGCTGACGGCCGTCATCCTGGCCGGCCTGATGTACCTGGTGAACCGCACCAAGCTCGGCCGCGCGATGCGCGCCACGGCCGAGAACCCGCGTGTCGCGGCGCTGATGGGCGTGCGGCCCGACATGGTGATCTCGGCCACCTTCATCATCGGCGCCGCGCTGGCCGCCGTGGCCGGCGTGATGTGGGCCGCGAACTACGGCACCGTGCAGCACTCGATGGGTTTCCTGCCCGGGCTGAAGGCCTTCACGGCGGCGGTGCTGGGCGGCATCGGCAACCTCGCCGGCGCCGTGGTGGGCGGCATCCTGCTGGGCCTGGTCGAAGCCATCGGCGCCGGTTACCTGGGTGACCTGACGGGTGGTGTGCTCGGCAGCCACTACGCCGACATCTTCGCCTTCGTCGCGCTGATTCTCGTGCTGACGTTGCGCCCTGCCGGCCTGCTCGGCGAACGTGTGGCCGACCGCGCCTGACGCCGGGGGTGACAGCATGAAGAACAAACTCGTCCTCTTTGTCCTCGCAGCGCTGGCCCTGGTGGCGCTGCCGCTGGTGGCGCAGCAATTCGGCCAGGGCTGGGTGCGCATCATGGCGCTGGCCCTGCTGTACGTGCTGCTGGCCCTGGGCCTGAACATCGTCGTCGGCTACGCCGGCCTGCTCGACCTGGGTTATGTCGCGTTCTACGCCGTCGGCGCCTACATGTACGCGCTGCTGGCCAGCCCGCACCTGACCGAAACCTTCGAGTGGCTGGGCGCGCTGTTCCCGAACGGCATGCATGTGCCGATCTGGATCATCATCCCGCTGGCGGCCCTGCTGGCCGCGGTGGCCGGTGTGCTGCTGGGCACGCCGGTGCTGAAGCTGCGTGGCGACTACCTGGCCATCGTCACGCTGGGCTTCGGCGAAATCATCCGCGTGTTCATGAACAACCTCGAACACCCGGTGAACATCACCAACGGTCCACGCGGCCTGGACCGCATCGACTCGGTGATCATCGGCCCGCAGGCCGACCCCTGGCTGAACTTCGGCAAGGCGGTGCAGATCGGCGACTTCACCATCCCCTCGGTGACGCTGTACTACTACCTGTTCCTGGCCCTGGTGGTGGGCAGCGTGCTGGTGTGTTTCCGCCTGGAGCGTTCGCGCATCGGCCGTGCCTGGATGGCCATCCGCGAAGACGAGATCGCGGCCAAGGCCATGGGCATCAACACGCGCAACATGAAGCTGCTGGCCTTCGGCATGGGCGCCACCTTCGGCGGTGTGTCGGGTGCGATGTTCGCGTCCTTCCAGGGCTTCGTGTCGCCGGAGTCCTTCTCGCTGAACGAAAGCATCATGATCGTCGCGATGATCGTGCTCGGCGGCCTCGGCCACATCCCGGGTGTGATCCTCGGCGCGCTGATGCTGTCGCTGCTGCCCGAGGTGCTGCGCTACGTGGCCGGCGACATCCAGAACATGACCGGCGGGCGCATCGACGCCTCCATCCTGCGCCAGCTGCTGATTGCGCTGGCGATGATCGCCATCATGCTGTCGCGGCCGCGGGGCCTGTGGCCTTCGCCCGAACACGGCAAGGCGGCGCCGGCGGCCACACGCTGAGCAGGAGGGCATGGCATGAGCAACACAGTCCTCAAGGTGCAAGGTGTCAGCAAGCGCTTCGGCGGCCTGCAGGCGCTGTCGGACGTCGGCATCGAGATCCACGCCGGCCAGGTCTACGGCCTGATCGGCCCCAACGGCGCCGGCAAGACCACCTTCTTCAACGTCATCACCGGCCTGTACATCCCCGACTCGGGCACGTTCGAGCTCGGCGGCGCGCCGTACAAACCGGCCGCCGTGCACGAGGTGGCCAAGGCCGGCATTGCACGCACCTTCCAGAACATCCGCCTCTTCGCCGAGATGACGGCGCTGGAGAACGTGATGGTCGGCCGCCATGTGCGCACGCACTCGGGCCTGGTCGGCGCCGTCTTCCGCACCAGTGGCTTCAAGGCCGAGGAAGCAGCCATCGCCGCCCGTGCGCAGGAACTGCTGGACTACGTGGGCATCGGCAAGTACGCCGAGTTCAAGGCACGCACGCTGAGCTACGGCGACCAGCGGCGCCTGGAGATCGCACGTGCCCTGGCCACCGACCCCAAGCTGATCGCGCTGGACGAACCGGCGGCCGGCATGAACGCCACCGAGAAGGTGGTGCTGCGCGAGCTGATCGACCGCATCCGCAAGGACGGCCGCACCATCCTGCTGATCGAACACGACGTGAAGCTGGTGATGGGCCTGTGCGACCGCGTGACCGTGCTCGACTACGGCAAGCAGATCGCCGAAGGCACACCCGCCGAGGTGCAGAAGAACGAAAAAGTCATCGAGGCCTACCTCGGTGCGGGGGGCCACTGAGCATGAGCCAGGTGATGTTGAAGGTGACGGGCCTGAAGGTGGCCTATGGCGGCATCCAGGCCGTGAAGGGCGTGGACTTCGAGGTGCACGAAGGGGAACTGGTCAGCCTGATCGGCGCCAATGGCGCGGGCAAGACGACGACGCTGAAGGCCGTGACCGGCACGCAGCCGGTGGCCGACGGCGACATCCAGTTCCTCGGCAGGAGCATCCGCGGCCAGGGCGCCTGGGACCTGGTCAAACAAGGTCTGGTGATGGTGCCCGAAGGGCGTGGCACCTTCACGCGCATGACCATCGTCGAGAACCTGCAGATGGGCGCCTTCGTGCGCGACGACAACGAGATCGACGCCGACATCGACAAGGTCTTCGCCATCTTCCCGCGGCTGAAGGAACGCGCCAGGCAGCTGGCCGGCACGATGAGCGGCGGCGAGCAGCAGATGCTGGCGATGGGCCGGGCCCTGATGGCGCGGCCCAAGGTGCTGCTGCTGGACGAACCGTCGATGGGGCTGAGCCCCATCATGGTCGACAAGATCTTCGAGGTCGTGGCCGACATCCACAGCCGCGGCACCACGGTGCTGCTGGTCGAGCAGAACGCCAGCCGGGCCCTGGGCCTGGCCGACCGCGGCTACGTGATGGAGTCCGGCGAAGTGACGATGAGCGGCGAGGCCAAGGCCTTGCTGGCCGACCCCAAGGTGCGCGCGGCCTACCTGGGCGAGTAGGCCTGCCGCGCAGCGGCGCTCCTCAGTCGACCTTCGCGCCGCTGGCCTTCACGACGCCTTCGTACTTCGCCAGCTCGGTCTTCACGAAGGCGCCGAACTGCTCGGGCGTCGTCGGCGATGGTTCGGCCATCAGCGTCGCCATGCGGGCCTTGGTTTCGGGTGCGGCCAGCGCGTCGACAAAGGCCTTGTTCAGCCGGGCCGTCACATCGGCCTGCAGCTTGGCCGGGCCGAACAGGCCGAACCAGGTGCCGATGTCGAAGCCCGCGAGGCTGGCGACACCGGCCTCGGCGACCGTCGGCAACTCGGGCATCGCGCTGGAGCGTTTTGCCGTGGTCACCGCCAGCGCCTTCAGCTTGCCGCTCTTGATGTTGGCCGATGCGGCGGCCAGGTTGTCGAAGTTGAAGTCGACCTGACCGCTGACCAGGGCCAGCTGTGCCGGCGGGCCGCCGGCATAAGGGATGTGCACGACAAAAAGGCCGGCCTGGGCCTTGAACATCTCACCGGCCAGGTGGCCGGCGCTGCCGTTGCCGCCGGAGCCGTAGTTCAGCTTGCCCGGGTTTTTCTTCGCATAGGCCAGCAGGTCGGCCAGCGTGCCGATCTTCAGCCTGGCCGCGGTCTCGGCGTTCATCACCAGCACGTTGGGCACCTGGGCCACCAGCGTGATCGGCGTGAAGTCGCGCTGCGCGTCGTAGGGGATCTTCGAATACAGCCAGGGGTTGATGGCGTGGGTGGCGACCGCGCCCATCACGATGCTGTGGCCGTCGGGCGCGGCCTTGGCGATGAGGTCGGCGCCCAGGTTGCCGCCGGCGCCGGGGCGGTTCTCGACGACCACGGTGCCCAGGCTGTCCTTCACACGTTCGGCCAGCGCGCGCGCGACGATGTCCAGCGGGCCGCCGGGCGGGTAGGGCACAACCAGGCGGATGGGCCGGGCCTGGGCGAAGGCGGTGGGTGCGGCGGTGGCAAGCGTCAGCGCCAGCACACCCAGGGTTTCACGTCGGGTTGCCATGTTTGTCTGCTTCTGAAGTGAAAGAGTCGGCGTAGAACTCGTCGGCCGGCAGGCCGCGTTCGGCCACGAAGTCGCGCTGCGCCGCGTCCACCATCAGCGGCGCGCCGCAGGCATAGACCTGGTGGCCCGCGAGGTCGGCGAAGTCGTCCATCACCGCGCGGTGCACGAGGCCGTCGCGGCCTGTCCACTGGTCGTCGGGCGTGGCCTCGGAGAGCACCGGCACATAGCGCAGGTTGGGCATCTCGGCGGCCAGGGCCTCGCACCAGGCATGCTGGTACAGGTCGGCACGGCGGCGTGCGCCCCAGTACAGCGTGGCCGGGCGGTTGCTGCCCTGGCCCTGCATCTGCTGCAGCAAGGCCTTGATCGGCGCAAAGCCGGTGCCGCTGGCCAGCAGCACGATGGGCTTGTCGCTGTCCTCGCGCAGGAAGAAGCTGCCGAAGGGCCCTTCCATGCGCAGGATCTCCTTTTCCTTCATCGCGCCGAACACATGGTCGGTGAACAGGCCCCCCGGCATGTGGCGGATGTGCAGCTCGATGGCCGGCGGGCTGCCCAGCCGGTCGGGTGCATTGGCCATGCTGTAGCTGCGGCGGTGGCCGTCGCGCAGGATGAACTCGATGTACTGGCCGGCGCGGTAGCGCAGGTTCTGGTTGGCCGGCAGCTGCAGCGTCAGCAGGGCGACGTCGGGCGCCGCACGCTCCATCTTCAGCAGCCGCGTCGGCATCTTCAGCACCGGGTGCTCGCCGGCGCCGGGCACGCTGCGCGCCTCGACGACACAGTCGGTCTGCGGCGTCGCGCAGCAGGTCAGGATGAAACCGGCGTCCTCTTCCGCCGCGCTCAGCGCTTTCAGCTGGTGGGCGCCGTGGATCACCCGGCCTTCGAGCAGCCGGCTCTTGCACGAGCCGCAGGCGCCGTCGCGGCAGCCATAGGGCAGGCCGATGCCCTGGCGGATGGCAGCGGCGAGGATGGCTTCGTCGCGGGCAACATCGAACTGCCGCTCGGCAGGCTTGAGCGTGATCTGGAAAGTCATGGGGGAGGACTGAAGGCCCGTAAACTCGCCCGCAATTGTGCATTCAGTGCCCCGCCCCTCTCTGCTCATCGTCGGCTGCGGCGATGTCGGCCAGCGTGTGCTGCACCTGCTGCAGGGCCGGCTGCCGCTGCTGGCGCTGACCTCGAACCCCGCGCGCTGCGCCGAACTGCGGGCCCTGGGTGCGGTGCCGCTGGTGGGCAACCTCGATGTGCCGGCGACACTGGGCCGCCTGGGCGGCCTGGCCGACCTGGTGCTGCACCTGGCGCCACCGCAGGCCCAGGGCGACAC
>JBASTF010000525.1:0-2304 GCA_049274755.1 Rubrivivax sp.
CGGCCGACCAGGCCGCGGCCGCCAGCAGCGTGCGCCTGCGCATCGTCAACGCTGCACCCGGCCCCATTCGTCCTCGAACACCTGCACCAGCACCTGGTTCGACAAGCGGTTCGGCTCGGCCGGCACACGCGCCATGTCGGGCGGGAACTGCAGCAGCGCCGGCAGGCCGGCGACGCTGAGGAACCTCAGCCCCGGCGGCAGGGCCGTGGCGGCGCGGAACGGCCGCCGGCTGGCGATGACGAAGCCCCATTCGCCGAAGCTGGGCACATGGGCGTGGTACGGCGTGACCGCCAGCCCCACGGCCTCCAGCGTCGTCACCACGGTCCAGAAGCTGCGCCTGGCGATCAGCGGCGAGGTCGTCTGCACGACCGCGAAGCCGCTGGCCGCCAGGTGTTCGTCCAGCCGCTGGTAGAAGCTGGTGCTGTAGAGCTTGCCGAGTGCGAAGTTCGTCGGGTCGGGGAAGTCGACGACGATGACGTCGAACACCTCGCCCGGCGTCTGTTCCAGCCAGGTGTAGGCGTCGGTGTTGATCACCCGCACACGGCTGTCGCGCAGCGCGTTGCCGTTCAGCATCGTCAGCAGCGGCAGCGTCGAAAACAGCCGCGTCATCTGCGGGTCCAGTTCCACCAGCGTCAGCTGCTCGACGCTGCGCCACTTCAGCACCTCGCGCACGGCCATGCCGTCGCCGCCGCCCAGCACCAGCACACGCTTCGGCGCGCCGTGCGCGGCCATCGCCGGGTGCACCAGACTCTCGTGGTAGCGGTACTCGTCGCGCGAGTGGAACTGCAGGTTGCCGTTGAGGAACAGGCGCACGCCGCCGGCGCCCGCGGTGACGACCACACGCTGGTAGGCACTGCTTTCGCGCACGACGATGGCGTCGCCGTAGAAGCGGTCTTCGGCCCAGGTGGTGAGGTGCTCGGCGTAGACCATCGCCGCCAGCAGCAGGCCGACCACCACCGCGCAGGCCGCGGCATGCACACGCCAGGCGCGCAGCATGCCGCGGAACAGCCACAGCGCCCACACCGCGACGGCGGCGTTCAGCAGGCCGAAGAACAGGCCGGTGCGGACCAGCCCCAGGTGCGGCACAAACAGCAGCGGGAAGGCCAGCGCCACGGCGAGTGCACCCAGGTAGTCGAAGGTCAGCACCTGCGACACCAGTTCCTTCAGCGCATAACGCGCTGCGAACTGCGCCTTCAGGATGCGCATCACCAGCGGGATCTCCAGCCCCACCAGCAGGCCGATCAGCCCCACCAGGGCATACAGCAGCACGCGAAAGACAGCGCCGCCGCTGGCCGGCAGGCTGCTGTGCGCGGCGAACAGCAGGGCCGGCATCAGCCCGCCGATCAAGCCCACCAGCAGCTCGATGCGCAGGAACTGCGCGACCAGCTGGCGCTCGACAAAACGGCTGAGCCAGGAACCCAGGCCCATCGCAAACAGATAGCTGCCGATGACGGTGCTGAACTGCAGCACCGAGTCGCCGAGCAGATAACTCGCCAGCGCACCGGCTGCGAGTTCGTAGACCAGGCCGCAGGCGGCGACGACAAACACCGAAGCCAGCAAGGCCAGTTCGGCGGGCGCGATGCGCGATTCCGGGGCGTGTTCGGCAGCAGCGGAGTGCATGGCGGCAAGCGTAGCGCACGGCCGCGGTGCGCCGTTCAAGTTCCGGCTGCCGACGCCGAAAAGCCGAGCTTCGGCGGCGGGTCTCGTCAGTACCGCCGCGGTGCAACCTTCTGGAGATCAACCCTTGAAATCTCTGACCCGACTGACGATCGCGGCCCGCCTCCGACTGGCGTTTGGCCTGCTGATCCTGCTGCTGGCCCTGATCTGCGGCTACGGCGCCACCAGCGCCAGCCGCCTGGCCGGCGACCTCGGCGCCACCGCGCATGTGGACCTGCAACGGGTGCAGATGGTGCAGTCGCTGCAACAACGTGCCGGTGTGGTGGCGCGTGCCACCCGCGAGATGCTGCTGACCGACAGCGCCGGCCAGATCAAGAAATTGCGCGAAGCCGCCACCAAGGCCACGGCCGACAGCGGCGAACTGCTGCAGAAGCTGGCCGCTGCCGGCGAAGACGCAGAGGTCGCGGCGGTGCGCGGCGGCCAGGACGACTTCGTCAAAGCCGTCGACAAGTACCTGAAGACGCTGGCCGACGGCAACCAGGACGACGCGCGCAGCACCTTGCTGCTGGAGCTGCGGCCGATGCAGGCCAGCTACGAAAAGGCGCTGGACGAGCTGACCCAGGCCGTCGCCGGCCAGGCCACCGAGCGTGCCACTGCCGGCGGCCGCACGGCCCGGCTGACCCTGGT
>JBASTF010000526.1:0-3734 GCA_049274755.1 Rubrivivax sp.
GGCTTGATCGCGCCATCGCACTTCTCGTCGGCAGTCGCCGGCGTCCAGTTGGCATCACGCCAGCACAGCTCGTTCGAGCCGTTTTTCCAGACGGTGCCGTCGGCGGCACGCCAGTTGTCGATCGGCTTCGCCTGTGCGAATGCGGCGATCGGGGCGGCAAGTGCGGCCGATGCGAAGAGCACAGCCACCTTGTTCAATTTCTTCATGATTCTCCTCTCGAGGAAAGCCGCAGCAAGCCTGCGAAACGTCCAAAACGAAAAGCGCGAAATCTGGGCAAAGCCTTGCAGCTGCAGGGCCTCACCACCGACAAATCATTGTGCCATAGGGCGTCGGCTGGGCTGCATTTTGGCCTCTGGGCGGGCCGCGGCCCCTCGTGATGTTGCGGCTGCGCGACAGGGCCTGACCCTTAGAATCCCCGTTTTTCGCGACACGCGACCGCCGCGTCTCGCGCCCGCGCGCCACGCGTGCCACGCCGACCCCGAGCATGTCCCAGTTCGCCAAGGAAACCCTGCCCGTCAGCCTCGAAGAGGAGATGCGGCGTTCGTACCTCGACTACGCGATGAGCGTCATCGTCGGGCGTGCCCTGCCCGACGCGCGCGACGGGCTGAAGCCGGTGCACCGGCGTGTGCTGTTCGCGATGCACGAGCTGTCCAACCACTGGAACCGCCCGTACAAGAAGAGCGCGCGCATCGTCGGCGACGTCATCGGCAAGTACCACCCGCACGGCGACACGGCTGTCTACGACACCATCGTGCGCATGGCCCAGGACTTCAGCCTGCGCCACATGCTGGTCGACGGCCAGGGCAACTTCGGCAGCATCGACGGCGACAACGCCGCGGCGATGCGCTACACCGAAATCCGCCTCGCGAAGATCGCGCACGAGATGCTGGAGGACATCGACAAGGAAACCGTCGATTTCGCTCCGAACTACGACGGCTCCGAGAAAGAGCCGACGGTGCTGCCGGCGCGGCTGCCCAACCTGCTGGTGAACGGCTCGGCCGGCATCGCAGTGGGCATGGCCACCAACATCCCGCCGCACAACCTGAACGAGGTGGTCGACGCCTGCCTGCACCTGCTGAAGAACCCGGGCGCCTCGATCGACGAGCTGATGGAGATCGTGCCGGCGCCGGACTTCCCCACCGCCGGCATCATCTACGGCCTGAACGGCGTGCGCGAAGGTTTCCGCACCGGCCGCGGCCGTGTCGTGATGCGCGCCAAGTGCCACTTCGAGGACATCGACCGCGGCCAGCGTCAGGCCATCATCGTCGACGAGATTCCCTACCAGGTGAACAAGAAGACGTTGCTCGAGCGCATCGCCGAGCTCGTCTCCGAGAAGAAGATCGAAGGCATCAGCCACATCCAGGACGAGAGCGACAAGTCCGGCATGCGGGTGGTCATCGAACTGAAGCGCGGCGAAGTGCCCGAGGTGGTGCTGAACAACCTGTACAAGCAGACGCAACTGCAAGACACCTTCGGCATGAACATGGTGGCGCTGGTCGACGGCCAGCCCAAGCTGTGCAACCTGAAGGACCTGATCGAGATCTTCCTCGAGCACCGCCGCGAGGTCATCACACGGCGCACGGTCTACGAACTGAAGAAGGCACGTGAACGCGGCCACGTGCTGGAAGGCCTGGCGGTGGCGCTGGCCAACATCGACGAGTTCATCGAGACCATCAAGACCAGCCCGACGCCGCCGATGGCCAAGGCGGCGCTGATGAGCAAGAGCTGGGACAGTTCGATGGTGCGCGAGATGCTCGCGCGCGCCGAGCAGTCCACGGCCGGTGGCCGCGGCGCCTACCGCCCCGAAGGCCTGCCTGCCGGCTATGGCCTGCAGACTGACGGCCTGTACCGCCTGAGCGACGACCAGGCGCAGGAGATCCTGCAGATGCGCCTGCAGCGCCTGACCGGGCTGGAGCAGGACAAGATCATCGGCGAGTACCGCGAGGTGATGGCGCAGATCGCCGACCTGCTGGACATCCTCGCCAGGCCCGACCGTGTGACGGCGCTGATCAGCGGCGAGCTCGCCGCGCTGCGCCAGGAGTTCGGCCAGACCAAGCTGGGCGCACGCCGCAGCGTCATCGAGCGCAACGCACTCGAGCTCGGCACCGAGGACCTGATCACGCCGGCCGACATGGTGGTGACGCTCAGCCACACCGGCTACATCAAGAGCCAGCCGCTGACCGAGTACCGCGCACAGAAGCGCGGCGGCCGCGGCAAGCAGGCGGCGCAGACCAAGGAAGACGACTGGATCGACCAGCTCTTCATCGCCAACACCCACGACTGGATCCTGTGCTTCAGCGACCGCGGCCGCGTCTACTGGCTGAAGGTCTGGGAAGTGCCGCAGGGTGGGCGCGCCAGCCGCGGCAAGCCCATCGTCAACATGTTCCCGCTGCAGCCGGGCGAGAAGATCACCGTCGTGCTGCCGCTGACCGGCGAATTCCGCAGCTTCCCGGCCGACCACTACGTGTTCATGGCCACGGCCCAGGGCGTGGTGAAGAAGACGCCGCTGGACGACTTCAGCAACCCGCGCAAGGCCGGCATCATCGCCGTCACGCTGGACGACGGCGACGTGCTGATCGGCGCTGCGCTGACCGACGGCAAACACGACGTGATGCTGTTCAGCGACGGCGGCAAGGCCGTGCGCTTCGACGAAGACGAAGTCACGCCGCACGGCCGCCAGTCGCGCGGCGTGAAGGGCATGACGCTGGAACCGGGCCAGGGTGTCATCGCGATGCTGGTGGCCGAGGACGAAACACAGAGCGTGCTGACGGCCACCGAAAACGGCTATGGCAAACGCACGTCGATCGTGGAGTACACACGCCACGGCCGCGGCACCAAGGGCATGATCGCCATCCAGCAGAGCGACCGCAACGGCAAGGTCGTTGCCGCCACGCTGGTGCGTGCCGCCGACGAGATCATGCTGATCACCGACAAGGGTGTGCTGGTGCGCACCCGTGTCTCGGAGATCCGTGAACTCGGCCGCGCCACACAAGGCGTGACGCTGATCGCATTGGACGACGGCGCGAAACTATCCGGCCTGCAGCGCATCGTAGAAAACGACGCCCAGGCCGATGCCGAGGGCGGCAACGACAGCAACGCCGGCGAGCCCGGCACGGAGAACACTTGAAGACCACGATTCTTGGCGCCGCGCTGGCGCTGGCCCTGCCCTTCCTCGGTGCCGCAGCGCAGGCGCAGACAGCGTCGGCCCCGCCGGCCAAGCCCGCCGTCGCCAGTTCGCCGGCGAAAAAGGCCCTGGTCGCCAAGGTGCTGCAGCTGCAGCAGCCCGGCGTCGAAGCCATGGCCAAACAACTGGCCGAGCAGCCGGCGCTGCAGATGCTGCAGCAGGTGGGCCAGGCGCTGCAGCGCGTGCCGGCCGAACGCCGCGAAGCCGTGGCCAAGGACATCCAGGCCGACGCCCGCAAGTACGCCGAAGAAGCCACATCCATCGTGCGTGAACGCGCGCTGAAGCTGGCGCCGACGACCATCGGCGCCCTGCTCGAGGAACGTTTCACCGAAGACGAGCTGAAACAGGTCGTCGCGCTGCTGGAATCGCCGATCAACCGCAAGTTCCAGGCGCTGGGCCCGGAGATGCAGCGCACGCTGGGCGAAAAGCTGGTCGGCGAAACCCGCGCCAGCATCGAGCCCAAGGTCAAGGCGCTGGAACAAAGCATCGTCAAGCGCCTGGAGCCGGCGGGTGCGGCCAGCGGCGCCAAGCCGTGACCTCTGGCCTGAAC
>JBASTF010000527.1:0-11266 GCA_049274755.1 Rubrivivax sp.
GCGCCGAGCAGGGCGGCCTGCCCATCGCCGGCCAAGACCAGCCAGCCCCAGGCCGGCGCAGCCGACAGGAAGGCCCGTGCCGCCAGCGGCGCGTTGGCACCGGCCATGCCCAGCGCCAGCAGCGTGCGGCTGCGTTCGCTGGCCAGCGACAACCCGGCCTGGCGCAGTGCCGCGGTGGCTGCGGACTCCACCGCCAGCCAGGCGGCGGTCGCCCCCAGCGACAAGCCCGATGGCCCGGCGCTGCCTTCGCCGAGCAGCCCCCCCTGCCAGGACCACAGGCGGGCGCGTGTGCCGCTGCCGCCGCCATCGACGGCGACCAGCCACGGCAGTTCGCGTGCCGGCCGCGCCGCATGGGTCTGGTAGGGAATGGTCTGCATTGAAGATACCAGTCTAGTACCACAAGCAATCCGATGTCAACCAGACTTCCCGGGGTTTCACCTGGGATTGCAGGTCACTGAAAACGACAAAGCGGCCCGAAGGCCGCTTTGTCTGCATACCAGTTGAGAACCTGCGTCAGGCGCGTTCGCCGACCCAGCCCGCCACCGAAGCCAGGGCCTGCGGCAGCGCCGCGGCATCGCTGCCGCCGGCCATCGCCATGTCGGGCTTGCCGCCGCCCTTGCCGCCCACCTGCTGGGCGACGAAGTTGACGAGCTCGCCGGCCTTGACCCTGGCAATGCTGTCGGCGGTGACACCGGCCGCCAACTGCACCTTGCCGCCTTCGACGGCCGCCAGCACGATGGCCGCCGTCTTCAGCTTGTTCTTCAGCTGGTCCAGCGTTTCGCGCAGCGCCTTGGCATCGGCGCCGTCCAGCACCGCGGCCAACACCTTCAGGCCCTTCACGTCGACGGCCTGGGCCGCCAGGTCGTCGCCCTGCGACGACGCCAGCTTGCTCTTCAGCGCCGCCACTTCCTTTTCCAGCGCCCGCACCTGGTCGAGCACGGCGCCGACACGGCCGGCCAGTTCGGCCGGCATGGCCTTCAGCGTGCCGGCCAGGCCGTTGACCGTGCCTTCCAGCTGCTGCAGATAGGCCAGCGCGTTGTCGCCGGTGACGGCCTCGACACGCCGGATGCCGGCAGCCACACCACCTTCGGCGACGATCTTGAACAGGCCGATGTCGCCGGTGCGCTGCACATGGGTGCCGCCGCAGAGTTCGCGGCTGCTGCCGATGTCCAGCACCCGCACCTCGTCGCCATACTTTTCGCCGAACAGCATCATCGCGCCGCTCTTCTGCGCGTCGTCGATGCCCATCACACGCGCCTGCGTCGCGGCATTGGCCAGGATCTCGGCGTTGACCAGGGCCTCGATCTTCGTGACCTCGGCGTCGCTGACCGGCGCGTTGTGCGCGAAGTCGAAACGTGTGCGCTCGGCGTTGACCAGCGAGCCCTTTTGCTGCACATGGGCGCCCAGCACCTCGCGCAGCGCCTTGTGCATCAGGTGGGTGACGCTGTGGTTGCGCATGGTCTTGGCACGCTGCTCGGCGTCGACCCTGGCGGTGAAGACATCACCGACCTCGACCTCGCCTTCGACGACACGGCCCTGGTGGCCATGCACGCTGGCCTGGATCTTCACCGTGTCTTCGACGATGACGCGGCTGCGTGTGTTGCGCAGTTCGCCGGTGTCGCCGACCTGGCCGCCGCTTTCGGCGTAGAACGGCGTGTGGTCGAGCACGATGACGGCGTCGTCACCGGCCTTGGCCTTGGTCACCGGCGTGCCGTCGATGTAGATCGCCGTGACCTTGCTGGTCTCGCAGACCAGGTGTTCGTAGCCATGGAAGGCCGTGGCCGCGCCGTCGTAGTCCAGGCCGGCCGCCATCTTGAACTTGGCCTTGCTGCGCGCCTGTTCGCGCTGGCGCTGCATCGCGGCGTTGAAGCCGGCTTCGTCGACCGCGACACCACGTTCACGGCAGACATCGGCCGTCAGGTCCAGCGGGAAGCCGAAGGTGTCGTGCAGCTTGAAGGCGGTGTCGCCGTCGATGCCGGCGCCTGCCGCCAAGGCCGTTTCGAGGATTTCCATGCCGTTGGCGATGGTCTGGAAGAAACGTTCCTCCTCCTGCTTCAGCACCTCGGTGATGCGCAGCTTGTCGCGCTTCAGCTCGGCATAGGCCTCGCCCATCTCGTCGGCCAGCGCCGCCACCAGCGTGTGGAAAAACGGCTTGCGCGCACCCAGCTTGTAGCCATGGCGGATGGCGCGGCGCGTGATGCGGCGCAGCACGTAGCCGCGGCCTTCGTTGCCTGGGATGATGCCGTCGGCCACCGTGAAACTGCAGGCGCGGATGTGGTCGGCGATGACCTTCAGGCTGGGGCTGCTGGCATCGCAGTTGCCCGCACCCGCCGTGTCGACAGCCACCTTCGCCGCCGCCAGCAGGTTCACGAAGGTGTCGATCTCGTAGTTGCTGTGCACATGCTGCAGCACCGCAGCCAGGCGCTCCAGGCCCATGCCGGTGTCGACGCTGGGTTTGGGCAGCCTGTGCATCACACCGTCGTCGGTGCGGTTGAACTGCATGAAGACGTTGTTCCAGATCTCGATGTAGCGGTCGCCGTCCTGCTCGGGCGAACCGGGCGGACCACCGGCAACCTCGGGGCCGTGGTCGTAGAAGATCTCGGAGCAGGGGCCGCAGGGCCCGGTGTCGCCCATCATCCAGAAGTTGTCGGACATGTAGCGCGCGCCCTTGTTGTCGCCGATGCGCACGATGCGCTCGGGCGGCAGGCCCACGTCCTTCAGCCAGATGTCGTAGGCCTCGTCGTCCTCGGCGTAGACGGTGGCCCACAGCTTGTCCTTGGGCAGCTTGAAGTGCACCGTCAGCAGTTCCCAGGCAAAGGCGATCGCATCCTTCTTGAAGTAGTCGCCGAAGCTGAAGTTGCCCAGCATCTCGAAGAAGGTGTGGTGGCGCGCCGTGTAGCCGACGTTTTCCAGGTCGTTGTGCTTGCCGCCGGCGCGGATGCATTTCTGGCTCGTCGTCGCCCGGCTGTAGGGCCGCTTGTCGAAGCCCAGGAACACGTCCTTGAACTGGTTCATGCCGGCGTTCGTGAACAGCAGCGTCGGGTCGTCGCCAGGCACCACCGGCGAACTGGCAACGATCTGGTGACCCTTCGATTCGAAGAACTTCAGGAAGGTGGAACGGATCTCGGAGGCTTTCATCCGGCGGCTTTCGGTGCACAAACGGGCTGCCGCTGGAGGGCGGCGGCGAGGCCGCAGATTATCTATGATCACCGGCCCTGCCAGCCCCTTGCCGCCGGATGCCGCCGGATGCCGACGATGGACACCAAGACCTCCCCGCTTGCCAAGCTGAACGACCCCGGCCTGCTGAAGACCGAGGGCCTGATCCATGGCGACTGGCTGCCGGGCCAGGCCCAGGCACGGTTTGCCGTCAACGACCCCGCCACCGGCCTGGAACTGGCCAAGGTGGCGAACCTGGGGCCGGTGGATGCCGCCGCGGCCATCAGCGCGGCGCAGAAGGCCGCACTGCCCTGGCGCACGAAAACGGCCAAGGAACGTGCCGCGGTGATGATGAAGTGGTTCCAGCTGCTGCACCAGCATGCCGACGACCTGGCGCGCATCATGACGGCCGAACAGGGCAAGCCGCTGGCCGAGGCCCGTGGCGAAGTGGTCTACGGCGCCAGCTTCATCGAGTGGTTCGCCGAAGAAGCGCGGCGTGTCTACGGCGAGACGATACCCACCACCGACAACAACAAGCGCTACCTCGTCATCAAGCAGCCCATCGGCGTCTGCGCGGCGATCACGCCCTGGAACTTCCCGATCGCGATGATCACGCGCAAGGTCGCGCCGGCGCTGGCCGCCGGCTGCCCGGTGATCATCAAACCCGCCGAGCAGACGCCGCTGTCGGCACTGGCCGTGGCCGAACTGGCGCAACGGGCCGGCATGCCGGCCGGCGTGCTGAACCTGCTGCCGGCCGACAGCGAGAACTCCATCGAGATCGGCAAGGTGCTGTGCACCAGCGATGTCGTTCGCCATCTGTCCTTCACCGGCAGCACCGAGGTCGGCCGCATCCTGGCGCGGCAGTGTGCGGCGACGGTGAAGAAGCTGAGCCTGGAACTCGGCGGTAACGCGCCCTTCATCGTCTTCGACGACGCCGACCTCGACAGCGCCGTCGAAGGTGCGCTGGCCAGCAAGTACCGCAACGCCGGCCAGACCTGCGTCTGCGCCAACCGCATCTACGCCCAGGCCGGCATCCACGACGCCTTCGTCGAGAAGCTGGCCGCCAAGGCCCAGGCCATCCAGGTCGGCAACGGCTTCGAGCCCGGTGTGCAGCAGGGGCCGCTGATCGACGACGCGGCGCTGGCCAAGGTGGACAGCCATGTGGCCGATGCGCTGGCCAAGGGCGCCCATGTCGTCACCGGCGGCCAACGCCTGGGCGAGCGCTTCTACCAGCCGACGGTGCTGTCGGGCGTGACCGCGGAGATGCTGTGCGCGAAGGAAGAGACCTTCGGCCCGGTGGCGCCGGTGTTCCGCTTCGAGACCGAGGCCGAGGCGATCGAGCTCGCCAATGCCACCGAATTCGGCCTCGCCAGCTACTTCTACAGCCGCGACATCGGCCGCATCTTCCGCGTCGGCGAGGCGCTGGAATACGGCATGGTCGGCATCAACACCGGGCTGATCTCGACCACCGAGGTGCCTTTCGGCGGCGTCAAACAAAGTGGCCTGGGGCGCGAAGGTGCACGCCAGGGCATCGACGACTACGTCGAGCTGAAGTACCTGTGCCTGGGCGACATCCTGAAGTAAGGCTGCAGGCGCAGCCTCATTCTTCGTCGTTGGCCGCGGCATCGGCGCCGCGGTCGAAGCGGCTGGCCAGGCCTTCGGTACCCACCGTCGCCATCTGCGACGCCTGGGCCAGCGCACGCCGCAGCAGTGCGTCGGCGTCCTTGCCATGGGCGGGGTAGGACGCGAGGCCGGCGCTGACTGCCAGCGTCAGCTTGCGGCCCGTCACGTTGAAGGGCTGGGCCAGCGACTCGGCCATCTTCACCGTCACCAGTTCACCGTCGCGCGGCGAATCGATCCAGGCCAGCAGCACGGCGAAGGTGTCGCTGCCGATCGAGGCCACCACGTCGCTGGCACGCAGCTTGGACCGCAGGCGCACCGCCACCTTGCGACGCAGCACGTTGGCGGCCTCCACGCCCAGTGTGTCGGCGGTGCGCTGCAGGCCTTCGACACGCAGCACGATCAGCGCCATCGGCGCTGGCTCGCGTTCACGCAGCGCCAGCAAGTGCGTCATGTGCTCGAGCAGCTGCGTGTGGTTGGGCAGGCCGGTGGCCAGGTCGGTGGCAAAGGCCTTGCGCGCCAGAACGTCCTGGCGCTTGCGCTGCACCGCCAACCGCAGCGTGCGCGCCAGCGCTTCGCCGCCACCGGGGGGCAGCACGTCCTGCACACCCAATTGCAGCAGCGGCACGGCGACGTCGGCATCGGTGTCCAGCAGCACGACGACGGCCGTGTCCAGCACGGCCTGCGACAGAGAGGGCCAGGCCACCAGTTCGGCGGCATCCTGCGGCTGCACGACGATGGCGTCGGGCCTCAGTTCGGCGAGGCGGCGCGACAGCTCGGCCAGCGTGCTGCAGCGCTGCAGTTCGAACGGACCCCAGCGCTCCGGGGGCAGGGCTGGCGCCTGGTCGGCGACGCAGAGGATGCGCAGAGGCGGTGTGGGGGCAGACATGGGGGCCGGTGCAAGCGCCCGATCAGCCCGGTGGGCTGGCTGGAGCGGGTGATGGGAATCGAACCCACGTATGAAGTCGGGTAGGAAGGATACCTCGCGGTATCCCTCCCCCCTAAGAACCGGACGTGCAGGTTTCCCCGCATCCGGCTCAAGCAGCCTGAACCGTCCACCCACTCCCGGGTACGACGGCCGCCGCAAAGTTTACTCACTCGGATCCTTCAGAGCCAACGTCGAGTTGGCCACAGGCGTCAGTTGCCGCGCGAGCCTTTCCTTGTCCGGATGATCGAACAGGATCGCCCACATCAGCCGCCGTTCCAGCGCTTCCCGCTTGCCGTCGATGACGACAGGTTGCAGGTCATGCCGGGCTGCCCGGGCTTCTTCTTCACTGGTCATCGTTCTCCTCGTGTTTGTGAAGCTCACTCGTTGACATGGTGCTGCCTGTGGCAGTTCGGGTGCAGCAACTCAAGGTTGCTCATCTGATCCGACCCGCCAGCCGACCGCTTGATGACGTGGTGGATGTGCCACCCCGTCTCCTTCGTGATCTTCTGGCCGCACATCGGACAGAGCCCGTCCTGCCAGTACCACAACCATGCCAGTTTCCGGCGCCCCTTCAAGTCCGACTCCATCTTGCGCGCCAGGCGCGTGTCGAAGTAGTCCTCGTCGTCGGGGCTGTAGGGATTCCGGCTGCCATCCACCTTGATGTGCGGCTTCTTGTGGAAGCTCGCCAAGGTCAGCAGCGCCTTGTCCTTCTCCGCGAATCGCCAGTCGCGACCCTTGATGCACCGGAAGTACCGGGCCTTGATCCACCGTTCACCCTTGTTCGGATGCCGGCGGCGGGCCCAGCGCCACAGCGCCCGCCAGATCGCATGGTCGGCTTTCGCAAACGTGCGCGTCGCCATCTGGCTTCGGTGATACCCAGCCCAGCCCCGTATCACCGGGTTGAGCTTGTCGATCACGTCGGCCTGCCGGCTCGTGCGCATGTCCCGCAGTGTCCCGCGGACCTTCGCCAGGAAGTTCTTGACGTTCTTCCTGGACGGCTTCGTCAACAGCATGCCGCCTTGCCAGCGGACCGTCCACCCCAGGAAGTCGAAGCCGTCGGTCACATGCGTGACCAGCGTCTTCTTCTCCGAAAGCTCCAGGCCGCGCTCGCGCAGGAAGTCCTGCACCAACGGTTTGACCCGGTCCTCCAGCAGTTCGCGTGAACTGCCCGTGATGATGAAGTCGTCGGCGTAGCGAACGAAGTTGACCTTGGCCGACCGTGCTTCACGCACCGTGCGGAAGAGCCCCGCCAGCACGTCTTGCAGGCCGTCCAGTGCCAGATTCGCGAGCACGGGCGAGATGATCCCGCCCTGCGGTGTCCCGCTCTCAGTCGGGAAGAGGTTGTTCCCCTCGAAGTACCCGGCTTTCAGCCACTTGCGCAACACGCCTTTGTCCATGGGGACGTGGGCGATCAGCCAGTCGTGACTGATGTTGTCGAAACAACCTTTGATGTCCGCCTCCAGCACCCATTGCGGCGAGTGCTTTCGTCCAAGCGCATTGCGCACCTGCACGATCGCGTCTGCCGTCGAGCGCCCACGGCGGAAACCGTAGGAGTGGATGTCGCCGGTTGTCTCGGCGGTGGGGTCAAGCGCCAGCAAGTGCAGCGCCTGCATGGCCCGGTCGCGCATGGTGGGGATGCCCAGGGGGCGCCGATCACCGTTCGCTTTCGGGATGTAGACCCGTCTCATCGGCCGTGGTTGGTAGCCCTTGTGTTGCAAGGACTGCACGGCCTGCCACTTCTCGTCCGGAGTACTCCAAGTCTGCCGGTCGATGCCCGGGGTCTTGCGACCCTGGTTCTCGGTGACCCGTTTGACCGCCAGCGCTTTCGCACTGATGGAGCGGGTCAGGAGCTTCTGCAAACGCCTGGCCTTGCGCCAGTCGCCTGCCTTTGCTGCGTTCGCGATGCGTGCCTGCAGCCTGCCGACCACCTGATGCGCGTCCTGCCACGGTATCCCGTGCCAGTACGACCAGTTGGTGGAGGCGACATCACAATCGCTTGCGTCCATATCAACCTCCGTTGAAATGGAGCGGGCGAAGGGAATCGAACCCTCGTCAGCTGCTTGGGAAGCAGCAGCTCTGCCATTGAGCTACGCCCGCCCGGTCCCGAAGGATGGACGTCTGCCCCGAAGGGCAGACAACCCTTCGGGCGGTAGGACTCAGACCTGTCTCGCGACAGACCACCAAGCGGAAGTCAGCGCCCTTTCGGGCCGGGGCAATCGTTGCATCCCCTATCCGGACCATTACAGCCCGGCCTTCGCTTTTTCCGCGATCCTCTACCCACAACAGATGCGCGTCAGTTTACACCGCCGCTTGTCGCGCCTTGCGGCGCGACACCGCTATGGGCTTACCCTGTTCCGTGCGGTGAGCACGGGCCAGGAGGGCCTCGCCTTTCTGCCGGTGACCGTCATGTCAGCGTGCCTCCACCAAGCAGGGAGGCAACCGGTCACGTACCGTTTTGGTTCGAACCTGTCAGTCGATTTGGCTCGTTCAAGCTTGACGGCATTTATCAGCGATTCACAGATGTTGGCCCTTTGGCCCAGCCTTGCGCCTCATCCGGATTTCGACTTCCAGAATCGCACGGCAGACCTCACGGTCGCCGCGCACCCGCGAGGGGCGGCTACGTTGTCGATGCGCTCGGCACGAGGTCGTTACCGACCCCGCACTGCACCTAGGCTACGGGCGGCTGAACGCCCGGTTGCATGCAGGCTTGCGCCTGAGCAACAACTCATCACACGGCTTTCACCGCGTCAACAACCCAACCCCGGTTTCCCGAGGCTTTCAGCCTTTCGGCCGTCTTCGATCAGGCTTTTACCCGACCATTTGACCCCGAAGGGCCACGCTAGAGGGCTGCTTTTCCACACTTGAACGATGCTCTCGCATCAGCGGCGTGGCCGGCCCAGCTGGCCGGACGCGACTCTCAGGTCGCACGCTTGGGAAGCTGCCGTTCTACCATTGAACTACACCCGCACTGGCAACGGATTCTAGCCTGCGTGGGCCATGGCCCATGCCGCGCATGGCCCGTCGCCGGCACCGCGATCAGCACGCGGCCCGAGCCTGGCCGGCGGCGTCGCTACACTGCGCGCCGCCATGCAGGACGACGACGACACCCCTCACCGCAGACCCGTGCGCAGCTTCGTGCTGCGCGCCGGCCGCCTGGGCTCGGGCCAGCAGCGTGCGCTGGCCGAACTGGGCCCACGCTTCGTGCTGCCCTATGCCGCGCAGCCGCTGGACATCGCCGCCACCTTCGGCCGCAACGCGCCGCTGCTGCTGGAAATCGGCTTCGGCATGGGCGACGCCACGGCCCAGGTGGCGGCCGCCCTGCCCGACCACAACCTCATCGGCGTGGAAGTGCACAGGCCCGGTGTCGGCGCGCTGCTCAAGCGCATCGGCGAAGCGGGGCTGGCGAACCTGCGCATCGTCGAACACGATGCCGTGGAAGTGCTGCAGCAGATGCTGCCGCCGGCCTCGCTGGCCGGGCTGCACCTGTGGTTCCCCGACCCCTGGCACAAGAAGCGCCACCACAAGCGCCGCATCCTGCAACCGGCGTTTGTCGACCTCGTCACCACACGGCTGGCGCCCGGCGGCTACCTGCACTGCGCCACCGACTGGCAGCACTATGCCGAGCAGATGCTCGAGGTGCTGTCGGCGGCGCCGGGCCTGGTCAACACGGCCGCAGCGTATGCCGGGCGCCCGGCCTGGCGCCCGCTGACGAAGTTCGAGGCCCGCGGCCTGCGCCTGGGCCACGGCGTCTGGGACCTGGTCTTCAGGCGGCCCAGTTGACCAGGCCGGTGTAGGCCGTCAGCAGCACGACGCCGCCGAACACGATGCGGTACCAGGCGAAGCCGGTGAAGTCGTGGCTGCTGACGAAGCGGATCAGCCAGCGGATGCACAGCAGCGCGCTGAAAAACGCAAACACCAGGCCGACGGCAAACAGCGGCAGGTCGGCGGCATGCAGTGCTGCCCGCTCCTTCCACACCGAATAGGCGCCGGCGCCCATCAGCGTCGGAATGCCGAGGTAGAAGCTGAACTCGGTGGCGCAGCGCCGCGACAGCCCGAAGACCATGCCGCCGATGATGGTGGCACCCGAACGGCTGGTGCCGGGCACCAGGGCCAGGCACTGGATCAGGCCGACCTTCAGCGCATCCAGCGGCCCCATGTCGTCGACGGTTTCCACCCGCGCGCGGCGCTGGCCTTCGAGGTCGCGGCCGCCGAACTGGCGGCGGTGGCGGCGTTCGACCCACAGGATGATGAAGCCACCGACGATGAAGGCCGTGGCCACCGGCACCGGGTGGAACAAGTGCGCCTTCACCACCTTGCCGAAGGCCAGCCCCAGCACCACGGCGGGAATGAAGGCGATCAGCACGTTCAGCGCAAAACGCTGGGCCTGGGCTTCGCGGGTCAGACCCGTCACCGTGCGCGCCAGGCGTTCGCGGTATTGCCAGACCACGGCGAACATCGCGCCGGTCTGGATGGCGATCTCGAAGACCTTGGCCGTTTCGCCGGTGAAGTTCAGCAGCGAACCGGCAAGGATCAGGTGCCCGGTGGACGAGATCGGCAGGAACTCGGTGAGCCCCTCCACCACGCCCATGATCGCGGCCTTCAGCAGCAGGATGGCATCCACGGCAGTTCTGTCTTCTTGCAGCGCAAAGCCGCGGATGATAGCCAGCCGCCGTGGCCACGAACCGGGTGCCGAAACCACGCGCCTGGCAGCTGCCCATCGAGCCCAGGCAGGCCCCCGCCTTGACCGGCAGGGGCCGGCTTCGCTACATTACTGACCACTCAGTCAGTAACTTGGCTCCACCATCGCTCCCATGTCCCAGCGGCAACGCCGCAAGGAGGCGCGCCCGCAGGAACTGCTGGACGCCGCGCTGACCTTGTTCGTCGAAAAAGGCTTCGCCGCCACCCGTTCCGAAGAGGTGGCGCGAGCCGCCGGCGTGTCCAAGGGCACGCTGTACCTGTACTACCCGAGCAAGGAAGAGCTGTTCAAGGCCGTCGTGCGGCACAACCTCTCGGCGCTGATCGCCGAAGGCCAGGTCAAGGCCGACCACTACGAGGGCCCGAGTTCGGAGCTGCTGCAGCTGCTGATGCGGCGCTGGTGGGAACTGATGGAATACACGCCGGCCGCCGGCATCCACAAGATCGTGCTCGCCGAGGTGCGCAACTTCCCGGAGCTGGCGCAGTTTTATGCCGACGAGGTCATCGTGCCGGCCGACCGGCTGCTGTCGGGCGTGGTGCAGCGTGGCATCGACCGCGGCGAGTTCAGGCCGATGCCGGTGCACGAGGTGGCACACGCGCTGATCGCACCGCTGATCTTCCACGCACTGCAGCGCCATTCCTTCGGCGCCTGCCCGGTGCACGGCGTCGAGTTCGATCCCGAGGCCCAACTGCGCACGCAGCTGGAGATCACGCTGCGTGGGCTGGAGACCCGGGCCGAGCCGCCAGCCGCTAAGAAAAAGAGCACACGCCGATGACACGACGTTCGCGCTGGATCCTGCTGGCCGTTGCCGCGCTGCTGCTGGCCCTTCTTGGCGCCCGCATGCTGGCCGCGCGCAAGGCCCAGCC
>JBASTF010000528.1:0-7619 GCA_049274755.1 Rubrivivax sp.
ATGCAGACAAACTCGCCGCGGCCGACCTCGAACGAGGTCGGCGACAGGATCTCGCGCCCGCCCAGTTGGATGGCGACGCGGTCGAAGGCCAGCAAGGCCGTCACTTGGCGATCACCGCGGCCGGCGACAAGGTGGTCTTCAGCATCTCCTGGTCCTTCATCATCTCGATCCAGTAGGCCACCTGCTGGTCGTTGACCGTCGGCCCCGGCGGCGAGATCTGCGCCTTGACCAGCACCTCGGGCGGCAGCTTGATGTACTTGCCGATGGCAGCACGCACCTTGTCGTTGTTCTTCGCCTGCTGCATGAAGGTCGCGCCTTCCAGCACCGCTTCGCGGAAGGCCTTGGCCGCCGCCGGGTTCTTGGCCACCCAGTCGCGGCGCGCGGCATGGAAGATCGTGTGCTTGCCTTCGGCGAGAAAGGTCGAGTAGTACGAGGCGACGTAGCCCGCGCCGCTGTCGGTGATGCGGCTCATGAAGGGGTCGGCGGTGACGACGGCGTCGATGGAGCCGCCGCGCAGCAGGTCGCCGTGCTGCGGGAACGCGGCTTCGACGAAGGTGACCTTGCGGTAGTCCACGCCGCTCTGCTTCAGCCAGGCGCGGAAGGTCACGTGCAGGAAGGCGCCGAGGCCGGGCACGCCGATCTTCTTGCCCACGCAGTCGGCCGCGCCGCGGATGCCGGCGCCGGCGCGTGCCACCAGGCCGAAGCAGGTGAGCGACTTGGACGTGACACCACCGCCGGCCAGCACCACCAGGTCCAGCCCGCCGTCCACCGCCTGCAGCAGCACCGAGGGCGTGGGCCCGCCGATCTGCAGCGAATCGGACTGCAGCGCCGCCGGGATCGTCGAGTTCAGTGGAATGAATTTCAGCTCGACCTCGAGGCTGCGCTTCTTGAAGAAGCCCTCTTCGGCAGCGACGAAGACCGACGCGAAGTCGGTGACGGCGGTGTAGCCGAAGACGATCTTCGTCGGGCTTTGCGCGAAGGCGGCCGGCGTGGCAGCAAAAGCGGCCAGCGAGGCCAGGGCGGTGCGGCGTTGCATGTTCATCGGGTTTGTCTCCGGGTCGGTTTCTTCTGTGGGGCGGGCAGGGCAGCCTGGATGCCGCCGACGATGAAGGTCACGAGCAGGGCTGCGGCGGCCGGATCGCCACGCCGGCTTTCGCCACGCGACAGGCGTTCGACACGTTCGTCGGTCAGGTGGTGCAGCAGCGCGCCCAGCGCAAACTGGTAGGCCCAGGCCACCTGGCCGCGGCTGGCATGCGGCAGCACCTGCTGCAAGGCGTCGATGAAGGCATGGGCCAGCGGGTCGAACAGGCTGCGCAGGATGCGGTCGGTTTCTTCGCGGGCGTGGTAGAGCTCGCGTGCCACCAGCAGCGCGTAGTACTCGCCTTCGGCGCTGGCGCGCAGTGCGATCACTGGCCCGGTGAAGGCCTGGATGATCTGCTGCAGCGTCTGCGGCGTCGGATGTGCCGTGTCGATGGCACGCAGCGCCGCCAGTCGCGCTTCGATCGACGAGCTCCAGTGCTCGAAGATGGCGTGGAAGAGCTCGTGTTTCTGCCCGAAGTAATAGCCCACCAGGGCCAGCGGCACACCGGCTTCCTCGGCGATGTCGCGGATGGTGACCGCGTGGTAGCCGTGTTTGGCGAACAGCTTCTCGGCGGCCAGCAGGATGGCCTGGCGGCGGTCGGGCTTGCTGCTGGCACGGGCGGCGGCTGGCATTGCTGGATTGAACGCTTGTACAAGTAATTTGTACAATCGTGCAAACCCGGGATCACGCAAGCCACCGCTGCGCGGTGGCTCCAGGTTCAGCGGAGGTTCAAAGCAGGCCGGCTGTGCCGGCAATCGCTTGCGCACATTCACGCAGCCGTGGCAGCAGCGCAAACAGGTCCGGGCCGTCGCGCGACTTCAGCGCGGCAATCGTCAGCACCGCGCGTGTGCGCGAGCGCGGCGAACCGACGTAGACCCCCAGGTCCAGCCCGCCGACAAACCGCGCGCCTTCGGTGTAGGCCCAGCCGTCTGCGGCGATGCGCGCCAGCCGCTCACGCAGCGCCTGGCGTTCGGTGGGCGTCAGGCGCAGGAAATCGGGCTGGCGCGACAGCAGGTCGTCGCGCTCGGCTTCGGGCAGGTGGGCCAGCAGCACCTGGCCCGACACCGTGTGCACCGGCGGGTGCAGCGAGCCGGCTTCGATGGACAGGCGGATCGGCGTCGGGCTGTCCACCTGGTGCAGCACCAGCACCTGCTCGCGGTGCAGCACGCAGAGGTGGCAGGACTCGCGCACCCGGTCCACCAGGTCGCGCATCAGCGGTACCGCGGCCTGCAGCAGCAGTTCGTGCGGCGAATGCGTGCGGCTCAGCTCGAAGAGCTTCAGCGACAGCGTGTAGCCGCCGTTCGCCAGGCGCTGCAGGTAGCCGCGCGACTCCAGGCAGCTGAGCATGCGGAACAGCTCGCTGGGTTCGCGGCGCAGTGCACGCGCCAGCTGGGCCTGTGTCATCGGCACGGCCTGTTCGGACAGGTGCTCCAGCACGTCCAGCGCCTTTTCCAGCGCCGGCACCGCGTACTTGGGCCGCGACTCGTCGTCGGCGTGTGGGCGGGTGTCGGCGGGCTCGTTCATCGGCGGCGCGAGTGTAGCGGCGCGCCGGCCTTCAGCGCGGGCTGCGGCGCTCCACCAGGTGCAGGTGCTCGCAGACCAGCACCGTGTCGCCCTGCTGGTTGCGCACGGTGACGGCCTCGACGACGATGCCGTGGCCGCTGCGCTTCGGGTGGTCGCGGCGGTCGCTGATGACGACCTCGGAACTGATGGTGTCGCCGATGAACACCGGCTTCACGAAGCGCATCCTGTCGTAGCCGTAGGACATGGCGCGCGGGTTGATCGTGCCCGCGGTGAGGCCGATGCCGACGCTGAACACCAGCGTGCCGTGGGCGATGCGCTGCTTGAAGTCCTGCGTGGCGCACCAGGCGGCATCCATGTGGTGCGGGAAGAAGTCGCCGGTCTGGCCGGCGTGCAGCACGATGTCGGCCTCGGTGATCGTGCGGCCCGTCGTGCGGCGCGTGGCGCCGAGTTCGTAGTCTTCGAAGAATTGCTCGTGGGTGCTCATCGCAGGTCTCAGGCGGTGGGTGGCAGCCAGCTGTCGGTGTCGGCGCCCAGGCGCGGGGCCGGGCGCGGCGAGGTCAGGCGGCGGCCGTCGATGCGGATCGGGCAGCGTGTGGTCAGCATCGCCGGCCGCTCGCCGCCGCCAATCGTCTGTGTCATGCCCAGGGCTTCGAAGCCCGGGTGTTCACGCAACTGCGGCCAGTTCAGAACGTCGGCGCACCAGATGCCGGCTGGTTCCAGCCGCGCCAGCCAGTGGGCGGTGGCAGCCGTCAGCAGGTGGCGCTGCAACTCGGCCTTCAAGCTGTCGCGGGCGCTGAACCAGCGGCTGCGGTCGGCAGCCAGCACAGCCAGCGGCGCACAGTCCAGCAGCCGCGCCAGGTCGTCGGGTGGGGCCATCGCCAGCGCCAGGTGGCCGTCGGCCGTGCGGTAGATGCCATAGGGCGCGGCCGTGTGCACGTTGGCGTGGTTGACGGCGCTGCGTGCCGGCTGCGTGCCGTCGCCGTTCAGGAAGGCGGTGAAGGGTTCGAACTGCAGGTCCAGCGCCGACTCCAGCAGGCTGACCTCGACATGCGCGCCGCGCCCGCTGACGCCACGCCGCAGCAGCGCCGCCAGGATGCCTTGCACGAGGTGGGCGCCGGTGATGATGTCGATGACCGAGACACCGGTCGGCACCGGCGGGCCGCCGGCATCGCCGCTCAGCCAGGCCAGGCCGGACAGCGACTGCACCAGCAGGTCCTGGCCCGGTTTGTTGCGCCAGGGGCCCGCGCTGCCGTAGCCGCTGACCTCGGCATACACCAGGCGCGGGTTCAGTGCCTGTGCCGCCGCGGCATCCAGGCCGATGCGTGTCATCACGCCGGGGCGGAAGTTGTGGATCATCACGTCGGCCCGCGCCACCAGCGCTTTCACGCGCGCCAGGTCGGCCGGCGACTTCAGGTCGGCGGCCACGCTGGCCTTGTTGCGGTTGATGGTGTGGAACAGCGCGCTGTCGCCGTCGTGCCGCTGGTCGGCCACCACCAGCGAGCGGCAGAGGTCGCCGCCATCGGGGCGCTCGACCTTCACCACCGTCGCGCCCAGGTCGGCCAGGCGCAGCGCACACGAGGGTCCGGCCAGGAACTGGCTGAAGTCCAGCACCAGCAGGCCTTCGAGCGGCAACCCGGAAGTTTCGGTTGTTGTCGTCATCAATGAACTTCTAATTCATACAAGAACAGATGTGGTGAGGAATTTTCCCCAGGAAAACCCGAAGTGATCGCCACCGATTGATCGATACGATATCACCTATGAACTAGATGTTCATATACAAAAACCCTCAACCGGAGACCCGCCATGTCCTCGCGCCGCGCCACCCTCAGTTCCCTGGCTGCAGCCCTGCTGCTCGCCGTCGGCGCCATGGCGCCCGCCGCGGCGCAGACCTATGCCTTGCGCTTCTCCACCTCGCAGACCAACCCGAACGAGCCGGTGGTCAAGGTCATGCACCAGTTCGCTGACCGCGTGAAGGAACGCAGCGGCGGCCGCATCACGCTGGCGATCTTCACCGGCGACCAGCTGGGCCCGCAGAAGAAGGTCAACGAGATGATCAAGGGCGGCGCGCGTGTCGTCAGCGTCACCGACTACGGCCAGCTCAGCCAGTTCGTGGCCGACATGGGCATCGTCGCCGGCCCCTACATGTTCGCCGGCCCCGAGGACGCGAAGCGTTTGTTCGCCAGCGAGGTGTTCAAGGAGATGTCGTCGCGGCTGGAGGCCCAGGGCTTGAAGCTCATCATGGCCGACGGCCTGTTCGGCGTGCGCCACCTGCTGGCCAGCAAGCCGGTGCGCAGCCCGGCCGACATCGGCGGCCTGACGATGCGTGTGCCGCCCTCGCCCATCATGCTGGAGACCTTCACGGCACTCGGTGCACGCCCGACGGCGCTGCCCTGGGGCGAGGTCTACAACGCGCTGCAGACCGGCGTCGTCGATGCCGCCGAGGCCAACTATGGCTCGCTGGCCGGCGCCAAGCTCTACGAGGTGCGCAAGGTGCTGTCGACGACCAGCCACCAGACCATGTACGCCACCTTCGTGACGAGCGCGCAGTTCTTCGGCAGCCTGCCCAAGGACCTGCAGGCCGTGCTGCTGGAAGAAGGCCGCAAGGCCGGCGAGGAGCTGACACGCGCCACCCTGGCCACCGACGCGCAGTACGCCGAGGAGCTGAAGAAGCAGGGTGTGACCATCGTCACCGACGTCGACGTGAAGGCCTTCGCCGAGAAGGCGCGTGTGGCCTACACCAAGGTGCCGGGCCTGACGCCGGGCATCGTCGACAAGGCCCGCCAGGCCATGGCGCACTGAGGCCGGCGATGACTGCATCCAGCGCGGCGCCGCCGGTGCCGCTGTTCAGCCTGCGCCGCGCCGACGAGTGTGTCGCGGTGCTCTGCCTGGTGGCCATCGTGCTGTCCATCGGCTGGGGCGTGCTCACGCGCTACGTGATGCCGCAGCCCGCGGCCTGGACCTTCGAGGTCGCCGTCATCGCCTTCGGCTGGCTGGTGTTCTTCGGCGCGGCGGCCTGCGTGCGCCACCGCATGCATGCCGACGTCGACGCGCTGGTGGCACGCTTTTCGGCGCCGGTGCGGCGTGGCATCTTCATCGCCAACTGGTGGCTGGTGGCCACGCTGTTCCTGGTGCTGGCCGTGATGTTCGCGTGGCAGGCGGCGATTGCGCACGAGATCCGTGTCGTCGTCATCGACATCCCGCGTTCGGTGGTCTATGCACCGATGGCGCTGGCCTCGCTGCTGATGCTGCTGCAGCATGTGCTGCTGCGCCCCTGGCGCGACGGCTGGCAATGGCGGCCTTCGTCGGAGATTGCGCCATGATGCAGGCCCTGCACCTGTGGCTGCCGGCGCTGCTGATGCTGTTGCTGCTGGCCTTCCAGACGCCCATCACCTGGGCGATGGCGATCGCGGCGCTGAGCTTCTTCGTGCTCAACCTCGACCAGATGCCGCTGGCCAACTTCGCGCAGCAGATGGCCGAGGGCACCGAGTCGGTGTCGCTGCTGGCGCTGCCGCTGTTCGTGCTGGCCGGCTGCATCATGAACGCCTCGGGCATCACACGCCGGCTGCTGCACATGGCCGAGGTGCTGGTGGGCCACATGACAGGCGCGCTGGCGCAGATGTGCACCGTGCTGGCCACGCTGCTGGGCGGGCTGACGGCCTCGGCCAACGCGGACGCTGCGATGCTGGCCAAGACCATCGGTTCGCAGATGGTGGCGCGCGGCTACAGCGCACCGTTTGCCGCCGTCATCACCTCGTCGGCGGCCATCATCACGGCGCTGATCCCGCCGTCCATCGGCCTCATCATCTACGGCTTCCTGGCCGAGGCCTCGATCGGCCGCCTGTTCGCCGCCGGCATCGTGCCCGGGCTGCTGCTGGCCGCGGTGCTGATGCTGACGACCCATGTGCTGGCGATCAAGCGCCGCTACCAGCCGCAGCGTGAACGCCGCGCCACGGCGCGTGAACTCTGGCAGGCCCTGGTCGACGGCCTGTGGGCGCTGTCGATCCCGGTGGTCATTCTCGGCGGCACGCGCTACGGCATCTTCACGACCACGGAGTCCGGCGCCATCGTCGTGCTCTACGTGCTGCTGATCGCGATCTTCGGCTACCGCGAAATGCGGTTGTCGCAGCTGCCCGAGGTGCTGGCCGAATCGGCCCGCGACTCCGCCAGCGTGATGATGATGATCTGCGCCGCCTCGGCCTTCGGTTTCTACCTCTCGTGGGAGCAGGTGCCGCAGGCCATGTCGGGCTGGCTGGCCGGCACGACGAGCAACCCGATCGCGCTGCTGCTGCTGATCAACCTGGTGCTCATCGTGCTGGGCACGGCCATCGAAGGCTCGGCCGCGCTCATCATCCTGACACCGATGCTGCTGCCACTGATCGAAGGGGCGCACATCGACAAGGTGCACTTCGGCATCGTGCTGATCACGAACCTGACGATTGCCGGCATCACGCCGCCGGTCGGCGGGCTGATGTACATCTCCTCGCAGGCGCTGCGGGTGAAGATGGGCGACTACACGCGGGAGATCCTGCCCTACCTGGCGGCGATGATGGCGCTGCTGGTGCTGCTCTCGCTGTTCCCGCAGATCTCGCTGTGGTTGCCCGACCTGCTCTACGGGCAGGGCAAGGTGCAGTGAGGACACGATGAACACACCGATCCGCCGCCTGCGCGGCATGACCTGGGACCACCCGCGTGGTGTGGACCCGCTGGTGGCCTGCGCCACCCTGTGGCAGCAACGCAGCGGCGTTGCCATCGACTGGGAGCGGCGTTCGCTGCAGGACTTCGAGTCCTTCCCGGTCGACGAGCTGGCGCGCCGCTACGACCTCATCGTCATCGACCACCCGCATGTCGGCCAGGTCATGCGCGAGAACTGCCTGCGGCCCTTCGACGGCGCCGGCCTGGCCGGGATCGCCGACGGCAGCGTCGGCGCCTCGTACAACAGCTACCACTGGCAGGGCCGGCAATGGGCGCTGCCGATCGACGCCGCAACCCAGGTGCAGGCCTGGCGGCCCGACCG
>JBASTF010000529.1:0-1542 GCA_049274755.1 Rubrivivax sp.
AGTTAAAAAGGGTTCTTTTTCACCGCAACCGAATGTCGATTCGGCTGTACTTCTTATCGACAATATTTCAAAATCTTTTTTCAATGAATTTTCCGAAGAAGATTTCTTTTTAATTGTTAAAAAGGGGTTTTCTCAAAAAAGAAAGCAGCTTAAGAATAATTTCGATGAACACTTTGAAGAAAACCTTGTTTCGAAAGCATTTTCAACATGCGCAATCCCTGTAAAAGCCCGAGCGGAAGAATTAAATCTTGAAGAATGGAAATGTCTCACAGAGAAGCTTATAGAGCATTAGCTTGTAGCTTTTAGCGAATTTTCCTAAAAGCTAATAACTATAAGCTAAAAGCTGTTTTCAAGATGGTACAATATATCTAATGAAAATTCCTAAGCATAAAACAATAATAGTTGCTGTCATTATTGCCGTAGGAATATTAGTGTGGGCTGTTATGTCCGTGAGCGAAGATACATACCGTTCAAAAAATCCATCTTCTGTTGATGAGTCATTTCAAGCGCTCCTTTCAAGTCAGTCTACACAAGATAAGGATAATGATGGTCTTAAAGATTGGGAGGAGGTTTTGTGGAAAACCGACCTAAATAATTCCGATACAGACAATGATGGTACAAAAGATGGTGAGGAAGTTTCTTTAGGAAGAAATCCTCTTGTGAAAGGACCAAAGGACTTGCTTCCGAAGTCCGACATAACACCGTCAACCACAGCCCTCGCTCCAGAAAATCTGACATTGACCGATAAATTCGCCCGGGACTTTTTTGCCATATACGCCTCTCAAAAAGCGTTGGGGAAAACTCCTGACCCAAACTTAGAAAAAACTCTTATTGACAATTTTTTACAATCAAATCTTGATGTTAAAAATAAGATAATTTACGGCATTTCTGATATTCGCGTCGGACAAGACACCACGGAAAAAGCTTTAAAAGCGTACGGAAACGGTATCGGGACAATTCTCATTAAGTATGGAAATACAATGACCGTCGCGGACACCGCCCTTGTTGTCCAAAAAAGTATGGAAACTGAAAACAAAAAGGAATTAGAAAAACTTAACCCACTCATCTCATCTTACCGTGGAGTTGTCAATGATTTACTTCTCCTTACTGTCCCGTCCGTACTTATCTCCGAGCATCTTGACTTTATAAACAACGCGCAGGCCCTTGTTGAAGACGTGGAAGGGATGAAATATATTTTTGACGACCCTCTCCAGTCATTGGTTTATTTAAGACGGTACATGTACAGCTCTTCAGTGAACACGCTTGAATCAATACAACAAATCAAAGCGTTTCTTTCCTCTCACGGAATAACTTTTCAACAGGAAGAGAGTGGTTATGTGTTAATAAGTAATATATAATTTCTGTAATAGTGCCCTAGAAAGACATGTTCTCATTTCTCTCAAAACAAATATACAAATCGGTTACCGCCTTCATTTTTATTGTTGCCCTTCTTGTACCAAGCCTTGCGCTCTTGGCGCCGCAAAAGACAAACGCCGCAGTACCAACGTTTGAAACTAATCCTGCTATTGTTATTCCTACGCC
>JBASTF010000530.1:0-2006 GCA_049274755.1 Rubrivivax sp.
CAGCACCACCTCGCGTGTGGCGCGCGGGCGCAGCGGCTCGCCGCCGCCTTGCGGCATCACTTCGATGCCGACAGCGCGGCCATCTTCCAGCAGCACACGCGAGGTCATCGCGCCGGTCCACACCTGCAGGTTGGGGCGTGCCGCGGCCGGCCGCAGAAAGGCCTTGGCGGTGTTCCAGCGCACGCCGCGCCGCTGGTTGACCTCGAAGTAGCCGACACCTTCGTTGTTGCCGCGGTTGAAGTCCTCAGTGGCCGGGATGCCGGCTTCGCGCGCCGCGGCAGCAAAGGCGTCGAGCACCTCCCAGGACAAACGCTGTTTTTCGACGCGCCATTCATGGCCGGCGCCGTGCAGCGCATCGGCGCCGCGCCAATGGTCTTCGTGCTGCTTGAAAAACGGCAGGCAGTGGTCCCAGCGCCAGTTGGCGTCGCCGACCAGCTGTGCCCACTGGTCGTAGTCGCGGCTCTGGCCACGCATGTAGATCATGCCGTTGATGCTGGAGCAGCCGCCCATCACCTTGCCACGCGGATAGCGCAGCTTGCGGCCGTTGAGGCCGGGGTCAGGCTCGGTGAAATACAGCCAGTCGGTGCGCGGGTTGCCGATGCAGTACAGGTAGCCCACCGGGATGTGGATCCAGTGGTAGTCGTCGTGGCCACCGGCCTCGACCAGCAGCACACGCCGCTGGCGGTCGGCCGACAAGCGGTTGGCCAGCAGGCAGCCGGCCGTGCCGCCGCCGACGATGATGGTGTCGTAGACCGGTTGCTCCATGGCGATGTCAGCGTGCGAGGTGGCTGCCCAGCACCGGGAACAGCTTGACCAGGCCGTCGGCCATGATCTCCACCGCCAGTGCCGCCAGGATCAGGCCCATCAGCCGCGTCATCACGTTGATGCCGGTGCGGCCCAGCCAGCGTGCGATGCGGCCCGAGGCCGAAAAAGCCAGAAAGGTGGCGAGCCCGACGACGACGCCGTAGCCCACCAGCACCGCCAGTTCCCACCAGTGGCGCGTGCGTTCGGCATAGATGACCATCGTCGAGATCGTCGCCGGCCCGGTGAGCAGCGGGATCGTCAGCGGCACCACGGCGATGCTGGCGCCGGCGTCGATCTTCTCGCGGCCTTCGTCGACGTCGCCGGGTTTGCTCTCGGCCGGCTTGGCGTTCAGCATGCTCAGCGCGCTGGCCAGCAGCAGCAGACCGCCGCCGACCTGGAACGAGGCGATCGAGATGCCGAAGAACTCGATGATCTTCAGCCCCGCCAGCGCGCTGATGGCGATGACGCAGAAGGCCGTGAAGGCGCTGATGCGGATGGTGCGCCGGCGCTGCTCGCCGCTCAGCGCCTGCGTGAAGTGGATGAAAAAGGGCACCACGCCGATCGGGTTGACGATGGCCAACAGCGCGATCAGCGGCTTCAGCAAATCCATGGCCGCGGATGGTAGCCGCGCACCTTCAGCCGCTGTCCGCGGGTTGTGCCGGGGGCCGCACCGCCAGCAGCACGGCACACAGGCCGCGCAGGTACACCAGGGCCGGCAACACGAGGCCGACGATGAACACCACCCCGCCGCCGTTCAGCGCCGCCACGCCGTAGGCCGACTGCGTGACGGCCGCGCCACTGGCGCCGAAGCTGCGCAGGCCACGCCCGAACAAGCCGGCCAGCAGTTGCTGCGGCGGGATGTCCAGCCCGGTGATGAACACCGCGCCGAGCGCAACGACACGCCCGCCGCCCACCACCACTGCGGCGACCAGTGCCCCTGTGCCGGCGGCCAGCAGCGTGACGGCGGCACTCAGCATCAGCACGAACAACGGGCGGGCGCGCAGCTGCTGCCGCACCAGGCGCAGCGTGTCGGCCACACCCAGCCCCGACCAGATGGCCGGCGCCGCCAGCGGCGCGACGATGGTGGTCAGCGCCAGCAGCAATGCCCCGACGACCACCACGCCCAGCGGCAGCGTGGCGCCGAACAGCAGCGGCCCCAGGCGCGGGCCCAGGCGGTCGGGCCGCGACGCCCACAGCAGCAG
>JBASTF010000531.1:0-7202 GCA_049274755.1 Rubrivivax sp.
ACCGCCTGCGCGCCGCCGATCGTGAACACGCGGTGGGCGCCGGCCACGCAGGCGGCGGCCAGCACCAGCGGATTGCGTTCGCCCTTGGGCGTCGGCACCACCATGACGATCTCGCCGACCCCGGCCACCTGGGCCGGAATCGCGTTCATCAGCACGCTCGACGGATAAGCCGCCTTGCCGCCCGGCACGTAGATGCCGACACGGTCCAGCGGCGTGACCTTCTGGCCCAGCAGCGTGCCGTCGGCGTCGCGGTACTGCCAGCTGCGGCCACAGGCCTCGAGCTGGCGCTCGTGGTAGCTGCGCACCCGCGCCGCGGCGCTTTGCAGTGCACTGCGCTGCGCCGGCGTGATGCTGTCCAGCGCCGCCTGCAGTGCGTCGCGGCCGATCTCCAGCGCCGCCACCGACGCCGCCTGCAAGCCGTCGAAACGCGCCGTGCAGTCCAGCACCGCGGCGTCGCCACGGGCCTGCACGTCGGCGAGGATCTCGGCGACGCGGCCTTCGATCGCCGCATCGGTGTCGGCCGACCAGTGCAGCACACGCTGGAACTCGGCCTCGAAACCCGCGGCCGTGGTGTCCAGGTGGCGGATGGCGACACCGGCACTCATGCCTGCACCGCCGATTCGAAAGCGTCGATCAGCGCCCGCAGCGGTTCGCGCTTGAGCTTCAGCGACGCCGGGTTGACGACCAGGCGCGAGGAGATGTCCATGATCTTCTCGACCTCGACCAGATGGTTGGCCTTCAGCGTGCTGCCGGTGGACACCAGGTCGACGATGGCATCGGCCAGCCCGGTCAGCGGCGCCAGTTCCATCGAGCCGTAGAGCTTGATCAGGTCCACGTGCACACCCTTGGTGGCGAAGAACTCGCGGGCCGCGTGCGTGTACTTGGTCGCAACACGGATGCGCGAGCCCTGCTTCACCGCCGCCGCGTAGTCGAAGTCGGTGCGGGTGGCCACGCTCATGCGGCACTTTGCGATCTTCAGGTCCAGCGGGCGGTACAGGCCGCCGCCATGTTCCAGCAGCACGTCCAGCCCCGCGACACCGAGGTCGGCGCCGCCGTGTTCGACATAGGTCGGCACATCGGTGGCACGCACCAGCACCACACGCACGTCGGAGCGTGTGGTGCCGATGATGAGCTTGCGGCTCTTTTCCGGGTCTTCCAGCACCTCGATGCCGGCCGCCTTCAGCAGCGGCAGGCTGTCGTCGAAGATGCGGCCCTTGCTCAGCGCCAGTGTGATCACTTCAGCCTCTCGATGTCCGCACCCAGGCCACGCAGCTTGGCTTCCATGCGGTCGTAGCCGCGGTCCAGGTGGTAGATGCGGTCCACCGTGGTTTCGCCGTCGGCCACCAGGCCGGCGATGACGAGGCTGGCCGAGGCGCGCAGGTCGGTGGCCATCACGGTGGCGCCGGACAGCCGCGGCACACCCTGGATCACCGCCGTGTGGCCGTCGACCTGGATGTTGGCACCCAGGCGCAGCAGTTCGTTCACATGCATGAAGCGGTTCTCGAAGATGGTCTCCGAGACCCTGGCCGCGCCGTCGGCGATGCAGTTCACGGCCATGAACTGGGCCTGCATGTCGGTGGGAAACGCCGGGTACTCGCTGGTGCGGAAGCTCACCGCCCTGGGCCGGCCGCTGCCCTTGACACGGATCCAGTCGCTGCCGATCTCCAGCTGGGCGCCGGCTTCGCGCAGCTTGTCGAGCACGGCGTCCAGGTGGTCGGCGCGTGTGCCGCGCACCAGCACGTTGCCACCGGCCGCGGCCACGGCGCAGAGGAAGGTGCCGGTCTCGATGCGGTCGGGGATGATGGGGTGCGGCAGCTTCGGCGCGTGCAGCCGGTCCACGCCCTGGATGCGGATGCGGTGTGTGCCATGGCCTTCGATCTTCGCGCCCATGCTGATCAGCAGCTCGGCCAGGTCGGGGATCTCGGGCTCCTGCGCCGCGTTCTCCAGCACCGTCTCGCCGTCGGCCAGCGTCGCCGCCATCAGCAGGTTCTCGGTGCCGGTGACGGTGACCATGTCGGTGGTGATGCGTGCACCCTTCAGCCGCGTCGTCTTCGCGATGATGTTGCCGCGCTCCACGCTGATCTGCGCACCCATGGCCTGCAGGCCCTTGATGTGCTGGTCCACCGGCCGCGAGCCGATGGCGCAGCCACCGGGCAGCGAGACGATGGCCACGCCGAAACGCGCCAGCAGCGGCCCCAGCACCAGGATGCTGGCGCGCATGGTCTTCACCAGCTCGTAGGCCGCCACCGGGTTGTTCACGGGGCCGGCGTCGACGGTGGCCGTGCCGTCTTCGTGCTGCTCGGCCACGGCACCCATCTGGCGCAGCAGCTTCAGCGTGGTGCTGACGTCCTGCAGCCGCGGCACATTGGCCAGCGTCACCGCTTCGGCCGTCAGCAGCGTGGCGCAGAGCTCGGGCAGCGCGGCGTTCTTGGCGCCGGAGATCGTGACTTCGCCCTGGAGGGCGCGACCGCCGCGGATGAGGAGTTTGTCCATGCTGTGGGGCTTTCGCGGCACACAGCGGGAGGCCCGGTTCACACGCCAGCAGGCGGCGCGCGGCGGCCACCCGCGGCGCACCGCAGGTGGTGTCAGTGGTGGTGGTGGGCCTGGGCGGAGAATTCCGCCGGAGTGAGGGTCTTCATCGACAGCGCGTGGATCTGTTCGCGCATTCTATCGCCCAGCGCCGCGTAGACACGCTGGTGCCGCCGCACACGCGGCAGGCCTTCGAACTCGGCCGAGACGATGGTGGCGAAGAAGTGCCGGCCGTCGCCTTCGACGTCCAGCCGCTCGCAGGGCAGGCCGGCGGCGATGAACTCGCGCACCTGCTCGGGGGTCGGCTCGCTCATGGCTGCTGCATCAGCCCAGGTCGGCCTGGCGCTCGATGATGCGGCTGACGATGCCGTAGGCCACGGCTTCGTCGGCGCTCATCCAGTAGTCGCGTTCCATGTCGGCCAGCACCTTCTCGTACTTGTGGCCGGTCTGCGTGGCGACGACACGGGCGATGCGTTCGCGCACCTTGATGATTTCCTTGGCCTGGATCGCGATGTCGCTGGCACGGCCGCCGGCGCCGCCAGCCGGCTGGTGGATCATGAAACGGGTGTTCGGCAGGCAGACCCGGCGCTCCTTCGGCGCCGCCAGGTAGATGTGGGTGCCGGCGCTGGCCACCCAGCCGGTGCCGATGGTGGTGACCGGCGCACGCACGAAACGGATCACGTCGTGGATGGCGTCGCCGCTTTCCACATGACCGCCAGGCGAGGAGATCAGCAGCTGGATCGGCGCTTCGCTTTCCTGCGCCAGCGCGATCAGGCGCTCGCAGGTGCGGCGCGCCAGCTGGTCGTCGATCTCGCCGAACACGAGCACGAAGCGCGACTTGAACGCCAGTTGCTCCTGCAGGTTGCCGGCCTTGGCATCGGCCTTGTCGGCCTTGCCTGGCTTCTCGTCGGCGGCTGCGTGTTGGTGTTGTTCCATCATCGAATCTCTCCGGTTGGCGCGGATTATCTCAAGACCTCAGCTTGTAGCCGGTGGCGAGCAACCTCAGGCACAGAGCGGCCACCACGACGAAGCTGCCGCCGACGATGGCCAGGCTGAGCCAGGGCGACACGTCGCTGGCACCGAAGAAGCCGCGGCGGAAGCCGTCGATCATGTAGAAAAACGGGTTCAGGTGGCTCACCGCCTGCCAGATGCCGGGCAGCGACTTCACCGAGTAGAAGACCCCCGAGAGGAAGGTCATCGGCATGATGATGAAGTTCTGGAAGGCCGCCATCTGGTCGAACTTCTCCGCCCACAGCCCGGCGATCAATCCCAGCGAGCCCAGCATGCCGGCGCCCAGGGCCGCGAAGACCAGGATCCACCAGGGTTCGGCCATGTGCAGCGGCGCAAACCACACGGTGACGATGAAGACACCGAAGCCCACGGCCAGCCCACGCACCACCGAAGCGCCCACATAGGCCGCGAACCAGGCCCAGTGCGACAGCGGCGTCACCAGCAGGAACACCAGGTTGCCGGTGATCTTGCTCTGGATCAGGCTGCTGCTGCTGTTGGCAAACGCGTTCTGCAGCACGCTCATCATCACCAGGCCGGGGATCAGGAAACTCGTGTAGCCGATGCCGGGGAAGACCTCGACACGGTCTTCGAGCACATGGCCGAAGATCAGCAGGTACATCACCGCCGTCAGCACCGGCGCGGCCACGGTCTGGAAGGCCACCTTCCAGAAACGCAGCACCTCCTTGTAGAACAACGTGCCGGCGCCGTTCATGCGGAGGCACCTTCCATGATCTCGAGAAACACGTCCTCCAGGTCGGCGCGGCCGATCTCCAGGTCTTCGACCTTCACGCCGGCGCTGCGCAGCGTGGCCAGCAGCGATTCCACCTCGGCTGCGTCGTGTGCCTTCACCTGCACGATGCGCCCGGTGACACGGGCCAGCGCGGCCACGGCCGGCGGCAGGGCCTGGTCGGTCTTGAAGCGCAGCATCGTGCTGGCCATGCCCGACAACAGGGCCGAGGTCTTGTCCAGCGCCACCACGCGACCCAGCTTCAGCATCGCGATGCGGCCGCACAGCGCCTCGGCTTCTTCCAGGTAGTGCGTGGTCAGCAGCACCGTGTGGCCCTGTCTGTTCAGCCGCGCGACAAACTGCCACAGCGTCTGCCGCAGTTCCACGTCGACGCCGGCGGTCGGCTCGTCGAGCACGATGACCGGCGGCTTGTGCACCAGAGCCTGGGCCACCAGCACCCGGCGCTTCATGCCGCCCGAGAGTTGGCGCATGTTGGCCGTGGCCTTGTCGGCCAGGCCGAGCGCCGACAACAGTTCGTCGATCCAGGCCTCGTTGTTGCGGACGCCGAAATAACCGCTCTGGATGCGCAGCACGTCGCGCACGTTGAAGAAGGGGTCGAAGACCAGTTCCTGCGGCACGATGCCCAGCGCCTTGCGCGCCGCGGCATAGTCGGCCACGACGTCGTGGCCCATCACGGCGACACGGCCGCCACTGGCGCGCACGAGGCCGGCGAGGATGGAGATGAGGGTGGTCTTGCCGGCGCCGTTGGGCCCGAGCAGGCCGAAGAACTCGCCCTGCTCGATGTCGAAGGAAACACCGTCCAGCGCCTGCAGCTTGCCGCGGGCGCCATCGTAGACCTTGGTGACGTTGTCGAAGCGCACGGCAGGCATGGGGGCGGGATTGTAGGCAGGCGGCCACATTCCTGCCGGTGCCAGAATCAAAAGCACCATGCCGACCGACTCGCCCGCGAAGAAGCCGCGCCGCACGGCCGAGCGCATCCTGGAAGTGACGCTCGACCTCTTCAACCGTTTTGGTGAACCGAATGTCAGCACCACGCTGATCTCGGCCGAGCTCGGCATCAGCCCCGGCAACCTGTACTACCACTACCCGGCCAAGGACGAGCTGATCAACGCGCTGTTCGACCGCTATGAAAAAGCGCTGAACGAACTGCTGCAGGCCGCCGACGGCGTGGAGAACGTCGAGGACGCCTGGTTCTTCTTCCACACGCTGTTCGAGCTGATCTGGCACAACCGCTTCCTGTACCGCGACCTCAACGACCTGCTCAGCAAGAACCGCCGGCTGGAGACACACTTCCAGTTCGTGCTGAAGAACAAGAGCCGCGCCGTGCAGGCCGTGCTGGACGGTTTGTCGCGCGGCGGCGCCGTGCGCATCAGCGGCCCCTCGGCCGGGCCGGTGGCCACGGCCATGGTGGTGGTGCTGACCTACTGGCTGAGCTACGAATACGTGCGTGAACCGCGGCGTGCGCTCGAAGCCGATGCCGCAGCGCAGTCGCTGGCGCGTGGCGCCTGGCACTTGCTGAGCCTGCTGATGCCTTACCTCGATGCCACGTCGCAGGCCCACCTGCAGACGCTGGCCCGCCCTTACGAACAGCCCTGAACAACCCTGACACCCTGGAGACCGACGATGGCCAAGTGGACCGCCTTTCCCTACGACAGCGCCGACTACAGCCACGATGCCGCGGCACTGAAAAAACACTGGGCACGCCTGCATGCCGGCGACGCCGAGCCGCTGCCCAAGGACGACAAGGTGCTGGCCGCCTGGGCGCTGTTCCATGCCGGTGAGTTCCAGAAGGCCTTCGACGCCGGCCTGAAGGCCGGTGCTGCCGGCATCACGGTGGCCAACAAGGCCCAGGCCATCTACGCCAACTACCTGGAAAAAAGCGAGAAGACCAAACTCGCGATGTTCCTGGAAGTGGCCGAACGTGCCGAAGCCCAGCAGGCCGCCGAACCCAAGAACGCCAACGCCTTCTACTGGCAGGCCTATGCCATCGGCCGCTACGGCCAGGGCATCAGCGTCGCGAAGGCGCTGGCGCAGGGCCTGGGCAGCAAGGTGAAAAACGCGCTGGAGACGACGATCAAGCTGGCGCCCAAACATGCCGACGCCCACATCGCACTCGGCTCCTTCCACGCCGAAGTCATCGACAAGGTCGGCAAGCTGCTGGGCCGCACCCAGGGCGCCGACGCCGCCACCGGGCTGAAGATGTACAAGGACGCGCTGAAGCTCAACCCCGCCAGTGCCATCGCGATGGTCGAATACGCCAACGGCCTGGTGATGCTGGAAGGCGACAAGAAGATGAAGGAAGCCGAGAAGCTTTATGCCGACGCCGCGGCCAGCACGCCGATGGACGCGATGGAGCGGCTGGACGTCGAGATGGCCAAGGCCGAGCTCGAGGAGTAGTTCAGCGTCGACGGCGGCCGTGGCCCTCTTCATCAGCTACCGCCGCGACGACGCCGCCGGGTATGCCCGTGCGGTGCACGATGCGCTGGTGCAGCGCTTCGGCGCCGGCCAGGTGTTCATGGACGTGGTCGACATCGGCGGCGGCCAGCGTTTCGATGCCGTGATCCGGCGTTCGCTGGCGGCTTCGCAGGTGCTGCTGGTGCTGATCGGCCCGCGCTGGCAGGGCGGTGGCGAGCCGCCGCGGCTGCACGACCCGGCCGACTTCGTGCACCAGGAGATTGCCGCGGCCCTGGCGCAGCGGCTGATGGTGATGCCGCTGCTGCTGGACGGCACGCCGATGCCGGCCGAAGCCACGCTGCCGCCGCCGCTGCAAGCGCTGGCACGCTGCAACGCGCTGGCGCTGGACAACAGCCGCTTCAACGCCGACATCGAACGCCTGGCTGCCACGCTGGCGCCGCTGCTGCGGGCCCAGCCGCGGCGCGGCTGGTTGCTGGGTGGCGGGGCCACACTGCTGCTG
>JBASTF010000532.1:0-2070 GCA_049274755.1 Rubrivivax sp.
GCCTCGGCCGCATGGCGCCCGCGTCGGCCGCCATCGTGGCCTCGGACACCGAGCGTCCGCAGGTGGCGCAAGGCCTGCAGTTCGGCGACATGACGCTGGGCAACACCATGCTGTGGAGCCGCGCCGACCGCTCTGCACGCCTGTTTGCCGAGTACTCTTTCGACGAGGCCTTCAGCCAGCCGGTGCGCCTGGTGGGCCCGCATGCGCTGGAAAGCACCGACTTCACCGCCCGCCTCGACCTGGCCGGCCTGCCGGCCGACCGCACGGTGTACGTGCGCGCCTGGTTCGAGAGCCTCACCACCAAGCGCGCCAGCAGCGAAGTGCTGCAGGGCCGCTTCCGCACGCCGGCGCTGCAGCGCAGCGTGCGCTTCGTGTGGGGCGGCGACACCGCCGGCCAGGGCTGGGGCATCAACCCCAGCTTCGGCGGCATGAAGATCTACGAGCAGATGCGCCGCGTGCAGCCCGACTTCTTCCTGCACAGCGGCGACACCATCTACGCCGACGGCCCCATCGCCGCCACCGTCACGGCCGAGAACGGCCAGACCTGGCAGAACATCGTCACGCCCGAAGTGGCCAAGGTGGCCGAGACGCTGGACGAGTTCCGCGGCCGCTACCGGTACAACCTGCTCGACGAGAACGTGCGCCGCTTCAACGCCGAGGTGCCGCAGATCTGGCAATGGGACGACCACGAGGTCACCAACAACTGGAGCGGCAGCAAAAACCTGGCCAACGACGGCCGCTACACCGTGAAGGACGTGCCGCTGCTCATCGCACGCGGCGGCCGCGCCTTCATGGAGTACGCGCCGATGCGCCCCTACGGCGCAACGGAGCTGGAGCGTGTGTACCGCCACATCCCCTACGGCCCGCTGCTCGACGTCTTCGTGATCGACATGCGCAGCTACCGCGGCGCCAACAGCGCCAACGTGCAGCCCGAAGAGAGCGAGGCCACGCGCATCCTGGGCCCGGCCCAGGTGGCCTGGCTGAAGGATGCCCTGCGCCGCTCGCGCGCCACCTGGAAGGTGATCGCCTCCGACATGCCCATCGGCCTGAACGTGGGCGACGGCTCGGTGGGCGGCGTGCCGCAGTGGGAAGCGGTGGCCAACGGCAACAACGGCCCGGCGCTGGGCCGCGAGCTGGAGATCGCCGGCGTGCTGCGCGCCATCCGCCAGATGGCCGTGCGCAACGTGGTGTGGCTCACGGCCGACGTGCACTACTGCGCCGCGCACGAGTACGCCCCGTCGCGCGCCCGCTTCACCGACTTCGACCCGTTCTGGGAGTTCGTGGCCGGGCCGCTGAACGCCGGCACCTTCGGCCCCAACTCGCTGGACGCCACCTTCGGCCCGCGCGTGGACTTCCAGAAGGCACCGCCGCCCGGCGCCAGCAACTACTCGCCGTATGCCGGCATGCAGTTCTTCGGCGAGGTGAACATCGACGCCGCCAGCCGCACCTTCACGGTGATGTTCAAGGACTTGAACGGCCAGGACATCTACCGCCGCACGCTCAACCCCGCCTGAGCCTGCAGGCCAAGGAGAACACGATGCATCGATACACACGAACAGCCGCCGCGCTGATGCTGGCCGCCTGCACGCTGGGCGGCGCACAGGCCGCCACGCTGGTGTCCACACAAGCCGGTGGCCAGCAACTGGCCGTGGTGGTGGCCGGCAGCCAGATCGCCGTCGATCTGACGCTGCTGCAGCTGGGCGGCAGCGTCAGCTTCGAGGTGGCGCTGGACGCCGCCGACGTGGGCCAGTGGCTGCGCTTCAATGCCGTCATCGGCAACGCCAGCGGCCAGGGCCTGGAGCAGCTGCAGCTGTCGCTGACGGGTGCCAGCTTCGCCTGGGTGGGCTCGGTGACGCCGTCGTTCGGCGCGCTGGCCTCGGTGGCCGGCGACGACACGCGGCAGACCCTGCAGTTCGCCCCGCCCGAGACCTATGCGCTGGACCTCGGCGCGCCCTTCGCGCAGGCCGGCACCGACGACTGGCTGCTGGCCCCCACCGGCAGCCAGGCCGGCGACCGTTTCACCGTGATGCTGAGCCCCGTGCCCGAGCCGGGCACGGGCGCGATGGCGCT
>JBASTF010000533.1:0-1906 GCA_049274755.1 Rubrivivax sp.
CGCCAGGCCGGCACGGCGGGGGCAGCGTCGCCGGCAGCGGCGTCGGGCTCGCGATGCATCGTCGGACTCTAGGGCCTGTTAACGCTATGGGAGGGCTTGCGCCGCACCCTGGCAGGCCCCAGGGCTAGGCGCGAACGAGGCCGCGTGCCTTCGGCACGCCACGAGCGAGCAACGACGCCCTGGGGCCTGCCAGGGTACGGCCCGTCGGGTGATCTCAGCAAAGGGCTGCCAGCCGCGTTGCGCGGCTTGCCCAGGCGGCCAGCCTGGGCTGCGCCGCACGCCTTGCTGGCCGCCCTTTGCTGAGTCACGCAAGCCCTCCCATAGCGTTGACAGGTCCTGGCGCCGCGCCCGCGAGTCGGGGGCCACGGACCCCCTAGACGTTGAACAGGAAGTTCATCACGTCGCCATCCTTGACGACGTATTCCTTGCCTTCGGCGCGCATCTTGCCGGCGTCCTTCGCACCCTGTTCACCCTTGTAGGCGACGAAGTCGTCGAAGGCAATGGTCTGGGCACGGATGAAACCGCGCTCGAAGTCGGTGTGGATCACACCTGCGGCCTGCGGCCCGGTGTCGCCGATGTGGATGGTCCAGGCGCGCACTTCCTTCACGCCGGCGGTGAAGTAGGTCTGCAGGCCCAGCAGCTTGAAGGCGGCGCGGATCAGCCGGTTCAGGCCCGGTTCGTCCTGGCCCATCTCCTGCAGGAACAGTGCCTTGTCCTCGTCGGACATGTCGGCCAGGTCGGCCTCGGTCTTGGCGCAGATGGCCACCACCGGCGCGTTCTGCTGGGCCGCGTAGTCGCGCAGGCGGTCGAGGAAGGGGTTGTTCTCGAAGCCGGTCTCGCTGACGTTGCCGACGAACATCGCCGGCTTGGCGGTGATCAGGCACAGCGGCTTCAGGATGGCGCGCTCTTCCTTGCTGAACTCGATGCTGCGCACCGGCTGCGCCTGGTCCAGCGCAGCCTGGCATTTCTCCAGCACCTTCACCAGGGCCGCGGCTTCCTTGTCGTTGCCCGAGCGCGCCGCCTTCAGGTAACGCTGCAGGCTTTTTTCCACCGTCGTCAGGTCGGCCAGGCACAACTCGGTCTGGATGACCTCGATGTCGGCGATGGGGTCCACCTTGCCGGCGACGTGGATGACGTTGTCGTCCTCGAAGCAGCGCACGACGTTGACGATGGCGTCGGTTTCGCGGATGTGGCTGAGGAACTGGTTGCCCAGGCCTTCGCCCTTGCTGGCCCCGGCCACGAGGCCGGCGATGTCGACGAACTCGACGATGGCCGGCACGATCTTCTCGGGCTTGACGATCTCGGCCAGCCTGGCCAGCCGCGGGTCGGGCAGCTCGACGATGCCGACATTCGGCTCGATCGTGCAGAACGGGTAGTTCTCGGCGGCGATGCCGGCCTTGGTCAGCGCGTTGAAAAGGGTGGACTTGCCGACGTTGGGCAGGCCCACGATGCCGCATTTGAGGCTCATGGTGCAGGGGGTGGCGGCCGCGGGGGCCCGAAAGCAGATTTTAGGTGCTGGCGCCGAAGGGCGCGCTCAGCGGCGCCGCCACTGCCGCTGCACGGCCAGCAGCAGGGTCTGGCTGTCCACCGGCTTCACCAGCACATCGTCCATGCCGGCGGCCAGGCAGGCCGTGCGGTCCTCGGGGAAGGCGTTGGCGGTGAAGCCGATCACCGGCAGCTGCGCCGCCTGTGCGCCGGCGGCGCCGGTGCGCAGCTTGCGTGTGGTTTCCAGGCCGTCCATGCCCGGCATGCGCCAGTCCATCAGCACGACGTCGAAGCGGCGCTCGGCCAGCAACTGCAGTGCCGTGTGGCCGTCGCCGGCGCCCTGCGCCTCGGCCTGCAGCGCCTGCAGCATGTGGGTGGCGATGGCCATGTTCACCGGGTCGTCGTCGACGACCAGCAGCAC
>JBASTF010000534.1:0-1877 GCA_049274755.1 Rubrivivax sp.
GGTTGCCGCCGTGCACCAGGGCCTGGATCAGCGGCAGCGCACCGCGGCTCGCGTCGGCCAGCGCCAGCGGCGTGGCTTCGCGTCCACAAGGCGAAACCGTGCCCACATGGTCACGGCCGCCCCAGCGCCAGCTGGCGATGCGCATGCTTGCCTGTCTCCGGTGGTGCCCGCAGTCGTTTCAGGGAAAATCCCGGTCCGCTGCGAGATCGTTGCCCGAAAGTGAGACTTGCGTCTCAAAACGGGATGGGCGCATCATACGAGCGAGCTTTGATCGCGATCAACAACAAACAAGGCCCCGGTTGCCCGGACAAACCCGCATGGCCCGCCTGAAACTCAAGCTGAGCGAGCCGCCGGTGCCGCCGGAGCGTGGTGTCAAGGCCGCCACCTTCAAGCTGTTGCTGGACACGGCGATGGACATCATCCGCCAGGCCGGCCACATCCCGTCGGTGGCCGAGGTGGCGGTGCGCTCCAAGGTCTCGCGTGCCACCGCCTACCGCTATTTCTCCAGCCGCAGTGCGCTGATCACCGCCGTCATCGACAGCTCGCTGGGCCCGGTGCGCTCGCTGGCTTCCGACCTGCCCGACGGCCGCGCACGGGTGCACGAGCTGTTCCAGCAGACCTTTCCGCGCTTCAAGGAATTCGAGCCGCAGCTGCGCGCCGCCGCCCAGCTGGCGCTGGAGCAATGGGCGCTGGAGCGTGCCGGGCTGCTGGAGGAGGAGCCTTATCGGCGCGGCCACCGCGTTCGCATCCTCGAACATGCCATCGCCCCGCTGGCGCCAGGGCTGAAGCCGGCGGTGCGCGACCGGCTGCACCGCGCGCTGTCGGTGGTCTACGGCATCGAGCCCTATGTCATCCTGAAGGACATCTGGGGCCTGGCCGACCGCGAGGTCGAGCGCACGGCGCTGTGGATGGCCGACGCGCTGATCGATGCCGCGCTGCGCGAATCGGCCAGCGTCACGAAGGCGGCGCCCAGGCCCGCGAAGGCAAAATAGGGTGCATGCCCCTGCACTTCGACCTCGTCGATCTGCGCCTCTTCGTCCGCATCGCCGAAGCCAACAGCCTGACCCGCGGCGCCGAAGCCTCGCACCTGTCGCTGCCGGCGGCCAGCACGCGGGTGAAGAACCTGGAGGAAGCGGTGGGCGCCAAGCTGCTGTACCGCACCAGCCAGGGCGTGACGCTGACACCACCCGGCCAGGCCCTGGTGCAGCACGCACGGCTGGTGCTGCAGCAGATCGAACACCTGAAAGGCGACCTGCAGGAGTACGCCAAGGGCGTGAAGGGCCACCTGCGTGTGTATGCCAACACCACCTCGCTGGGCGAATTCCTGCCGCCGGTGCTGCGTGAGTACCTGCTGAGCCACCCCGACGTCAGCATCGACCTGCGCGAGCGGCTCAGCCACGACACGGTGCGCGCCGTCAGCGAAGGGCAGACCGACATCGGCCTCATCGCCGGCAACGTGCGCACCGAGAGCCTGGAGGTCATCCCCTACCGGCGCGACCGCCTGGTGCTGGTGGTGCCGGCCGGCCATGCACTGGCGGCCTTGCCCAGCATCGGCTTCGAGCAGACGCTGGCGCATGACCAGGTGGGCCTGTCGGAAGCCAGCGCAATCCAGTCTTTCCTGCGCCAGATCTGCGACCAGCTGCACCGGCGCATGCACATGCGCATCCAGGTCGGCAGCTTCGAGACCGGCTGCCGCATGATCGAAGCCGGTGTCGGCATCGGCATCCTGCCGCAGAGCGCTGCGCAGCGCCATGCGCAGACCATGGCCATTCGCATCGTGCCGCTGGACGACGCCTGGGCCCTGCGCGAACAGCAGATCTGCGTGCGCAGCCTGGCGGCGCTGCCGGGCTTTGCGCGCGACCTGGTCGAGTTGCTGG
>JBASTF010000535.1:0-12209 GCA_049274755.1 Rubrivivax sp.
GGCCGGCCAGGCGCACCTGCTCCAGCTGGGCGGCTGTTGGCACCGGCATCGTGCCGTCGCCTTCGGCGATCAGGCCCAGGCGGCGGGCTTCAACGGCCTCGGCCACGACCTGTTCGCGCAGCAGGCCGGAAGCGGTGAACACCTCGGCCTTGGGGAACTGGTGGGCCTGGTACTCGTCGTTCACCGACGTCCCGTTGCGGGCCGCGGCCACGGCTTCGGCACGCACGGCAGCGCGGCTCAGCGTCGAAGATGCGGTCGTCTCCGGATAGTCGTACGAGCCGTAGCCCGAGCCTGCGGCGAATGCGCTGCCGGCCACCAGCGAGGCGGCGATCAGGGCGGCGGCTTGGAGCTTGCGGGTGTTCATGGTGTGGTCCTTTCGAAATCGTTGTTGCGATGGACCACACTCTAGGGTTCACCCTAGGTTTGAAAAAGCAGCGGCCAGGCAACGCGCCGTTGCATCGATGGGAAGAATCTTTTGCCGACGGGCTGTTCAGGCCGCGGCAGCAGCGGCGGCGCGCCGCCGCGTCAGCGTCACCAGCAGCAGCACGATGCCCAGGTTCAGCAGGTTCCAGCCGATGCCGTTGACGAAGGCCGCGTGGTACGAACCGGTGAGGTCGAAGACCTTGCCCGACATCCAGCCACCCAGCGCCATGCCGAACAAGGTGGCCATCAGCACCGCACCGACACGGGCGCCGGCCTCGGCCGGCGGGAAGTGTTCGCGCACGATGATGGCGTAGCTGGGCACGATGCCGCCCTGGAACAGCCCGAACAGTGCCGAGATGACATACAGCGACACCAGGCCGTCGAAGGGCAGGAACAGCAGCAGGGCCAGCCCCTGCAGCACCGAGCCCAGCAGCAGCGTGTAGAGGCCGCCGATGCGGTCGCAGATCAGTCCCGAGACGATGCGGCTGACGATGCCGCAGGCCAGCATCAGGCTCAGCATCTCGGCACCACGTGCGGCGCCGAAGCCGAGGTCGCTGCAGTAGGCGACGATGTGCACCTGCGGCATGGCCATCGCCACGCAGCAGGCCACGCCGGCGAGACACAGAAGCCCCTGGGCCTGCGTCAGGCTGAGGCCAAAAGGCCGGTTCGACACCACGACCCCGCCGGTGCGCGCCACACCGGCCACCGCTGCCGGCGGCCGCGGCCGCATGAACAAGGCCAGCAGCGGCAGCGTGACGGCGCAAAAGATGCCCAGCCCGATGTAGGTGGCACGCCAGCCGGCGCTGTCGATGAAGTGCTGCACGATGGGTGGCCAGATTGCGCCGGCCACGTAGTTGCCGCTGGCGCAGATGGCCACCGCGATGCCACGCCGCTTCACGAACCACAGCGAGGTGTCGGCCACCAGCGGCCCGAAGGTCGCGGAACTGCCGAAGAAGCCCAGCAGCAGGCCGTGCGCGATGGAGAAACCGACGATGCCACCCGACAACCCGGCCAGCACGAAGCCGGCGGCCAGGCCGGCGGCGCCGACGAAGATCGGCAGCATCACGCCGTGGCGGTCGGCCAGCCGCCCCATCAGCAGGCCGCCGAGGCCGAAGCCCACCATCATCGCGGTGTAGGGCATCGAGGCGTCGGCACGGGCGACGCCGAACTCGGCCTGCACCGGCGGCAGCACCACGGCCACGACGTACATCGCGCCGCTGCCGATGGTCATCAGCAGCAACGTGACGAAGAGGCGGGCCCAGGCGTAGCGGGAGTCGGCGTCGTGATTTCGGGTCATGGCCGATGCTAGGCCGCTAGACTGCCACGATGGCACAGAGCATTCACGAGTTCCACGACGATCCGCGCAACGCCGACATCCGCATCTGGGTGAACGGCGCGCTGAAACACCGCAACGAAGCCGTGGTCTCGGTCTTCGACAGCGGTTTTGTGCTCGGCGACGGCGTCTGGGAAGGGCTGCGCATCGTCGGCGGCCACCCGGCTTTCCTTGATGCCCACTTCGACCGCCTGTGGGAAGGCGCCAGGGCCATCGCGCTGGACATCGGGCTGAGCCGCGCCCAGCTGACGCAGGCGCTGTACGACACACTGGCCGCCAACGGCATGCACGACGGCGTGCATGTGCGGCTGATGGTCACCCGCGGCGTCAAGCGCACACCCTACCAGGATCCACGTGTCACCGTCGGCCCGGCCACCATCGTCATCATTCCCGAGTTCAAGCTGGCCAAGCCGGAGACGCTGGCCCAGGGCCTGACGCTGTTCACCGTGCATGTGCGGCGCGGTTTCCCGGACGTGCAGGACCCCAAGCTGAACAGCCACAGCAAGCTGAACTGCATCACCGCCTGCATCCAGGCCTACACCGCGGGCGCCGACGAGGCGCTGATGCTGGACCCGCAGGGCTTCGTCGCCACCTGCAACAGCACGCACTTCTTCATCGTGCGCCGCGGCGAGGTGTGGACCAGCAGCGGCGACTACTGCCTGGGCGGCATCACACGCGCCAACGTGCTGCAGGTCTGCCGCGAAGCCGGCATCCCGGCCTTCGAGAAGAACTTCAGCCTCACCGAGGCCTACAGCGCCGAAGAAGCCTTTGTCACCGGCACCTTCGCCGGCGTCGCGCCGGTGCGCAGCATCGACGGGCGCCAGATCGGCGACGCGCTGCCCGGGCCCATGGTGCAGCGGTTGCAGGGGCTGTACAGGGAACTCGTGCGGCGCGACGTCGCGGCCCGTGCGGTGGCGGCATGACACCGCTGCGCATCGCCGCGTGGAGCGGCCCGCGCAACATCAGCACGGCGATGATGCGCAGCTGGGACAACCGCGGCGACTGCGCCGTCAGCGACGAGCCGCTGTACGCGCATTACCTGCAGGCCACGCAACTGGACCATCCGGGCCGCGACGAGGTCATCGCGGCCGGCGACACCGACTGGCGGCGTGTTGTCGCTGCGCTGAGCACGGGCCCGGCGCCCGAAGGCCGGCCGCTCTGGTACCAGAAGCACATGACCCACCACCTGCTGCCCGGCATGGACGCGGATTGGGTGCATGGCCTGGCCAACGTCTTCCTGATCCGCGACCCGGCCCTGGTGGTGGCCAGCTACCTGAAGTCACGCGCCACCGTCGTGGCCGAGGACATCGGCCTGCTGCAGCAGGCGACGCTGTTCGACGCCGTCGCACAGCGCCTGGGCCATGCGCCGCCCGTCATCGATGCCGAACGTTTTCTGCGCGATCCGCGTGCGCAGCTGCAGGGCTTGTGCAGTGTGCTCGGCATCGCATTCAGCGAGCACATGCTGTCCTGGCCCGCCGGGCCGCGTGCCAGCGACGGCGTCTGGGCGCCACACTGGTACACCGCCGTTTGGCAGTCCACCGGCTTCGAACCCTGGCGCGAGCGCCGGGTGAACCTGGCGGGAGAAGCAGCGCGGGCGGCCGACGCCTGCCGGCCGGCCTACGAAGCGCTGCTGCGACACGCGCGCTGAACAGCGCGAACGGCCTCAGTTGCTGCGTGCGCCGACGTCGTTGCCGATGCTGCGGATTTCGTTTTCGTCCCTGAAGGCCTGGCTGCCGATCACACGCACCGCGCGCTCGGTGCCGCGATTCAAGCGCGAACCGGTGGTGATGGGGCCATTCAGCGACTTCTCACCTGCCTGGGCCGTGGCCGGGGCCTCCGCCGTGGTGGTGCTGGTCGGCGTGGCACAGGCAACCAGGGCCAGCGCAGCGGGCAGGAGAAGAAGGGACGGCAGGTGCTTCATGGTGACAAGCTCCAAGCGAGTGACGTGGCATGTTAGCAGCGCGCTTCAGTCCGCGTCAGGCGCAATCTGCTCGGCGTAGTCGTACAACGCCTCCAGCAGCCCCTGCTGGCGCCCGTCGGCCGTCTCGGCGAGTTCGTCGATGCGCTGGAAAAACGCCGCCAGCGTGAGCCCGCCGCCCACACCCCCGTGCAGGCGCTCGCGGCAATGCTGCTGCCAGCGCTGCTGCTCCGCGTCGGACAGCGTCTGCGGGAAGTTGCGCGCTCGGTAGCGGAACAGCAGTTCGTCCAGGCGCCCGTCCTCGAAGGCCGGGCGCTTGGCCGCCAGGGCGGGCGCTGACAGACCACGCAGGCGTTCGAGCTGGCGCCGGTCTTCACTGCCGACGAAACCGCCGTACAGGTCTTCGTCGACATCGGGCACGGCGGGCTCGGCCGGGCGCGTGAAGACCTCGGCCCACAAACCGTCCAGCGTGCGGCCGAAGGCCGCGGCGCGTTCGGCATGGCGCTGCGCCTGGTCCAGGTCCAGGCCCCAGCGCTCGCGCGCCGGGCCCAGGGTCTTCAGGTTGCCGATGACCACCGGCGACTTGTTGACATGGATGGTCTTCACCGGCAACCGCGCCAGGCCTTCGGGCAGCTCGTCGGTGCGTGTGTACAGGCGCTGGCGCGCCGTGGCGGCATCCAGCGCTGCAAGTTCGGCCGGGTCCTGCGACAGGTCCCAGACGATGAGCTCGTTTTTGTTCGTCGGGTGCGGTGCCAGCGGCCAGACGACGGCCATGCAGCCGCGTTCCAGCGGGTACATGCCGGAGAGATGGATGAAGGGCCGGCCGATGCCGATCTCGGCGCGCACCGCGTCCTTGTGGCGCAGCTTCAGGCAGAACTCCCACAGCCGCGGCTGCGCCGTCTTGATCAGGCGCGCCAGCGCGATGGTGGCGCGCACGTCGGACAAGGCATCGTGCGCCGCTTCGTGCTGCAGGCCGTTGGCGGCCGTCAGGTGTTCGAGCTTGAACGAAGGCCGGCCGTCGTCGTGGCTCGGCCACTGGACACCTTCGGGCCGCAGCGCCCAGCAGCAGCGCACGGTGTCCAGCAGGTCCCAGCGGCTGCAGCCGTTCTGCCATTCGCGGCCATAGGGGTCGACGAGGTTGCGCCAGAACAGGAAACGCGTGACCTCGTCGTCGAAGCGGATGCTGTTGTAGCCGACACCGATGGTGCCCGGCGCACCCAGCACGTCGAGAATGCGCGCGGCAAACGCATGTTCGTCGACGCCCTGGGCCAGCGCCTGCTGCGGCAGGATGCCGGTGAGCAAACAGCTTTCGGGGTCGGGCAGCGTGTCCGGCGCCGGGCGGCAGAACCAGTTGGCGGGTTCTCCGATCTCGTTCAGGTCGGCGTCGGTGCGGACCCCGGCAAACTGCGCCGGCCGGTCGCGGCGCGGCACACGGCCGAAGGTTTCGTAGTCGTGCCAGTAGAAAGTCGGGGCTGCCATGGCAGGACGATAGCCCAGGCCACACAATCACGGCCAAAGAAGAAGTCTTCACCCACTCCGCGATGCAAGAGATCCGTGCGCTGCTGCTGACCGACGTGGTCGACAGCACCCAACTCACCGAAACCCTGGGCGACACCGTGATGGCGGCCGTCTGGACCGCCCACGATCGCGCTGCGCGCGACCTGCTGCCGGCCTGGCGCGGCCGCGAAATCGACAAGACCGACGGCATGCTGCTGATGTTCGGCGACGCCGACGACGCCGCCGGCTATGCCCTGGCCTACCACGCCGCGCTGGCGCAGCTGCAGCTGCCGCTGCGGGCCCGCGCCGGCCTGCACCTGGGTCCGGTGGTGCTGCGTGAAAACACAGCCGAGGACATCGCCCGCGGTGCCAAGCCGCTGGAACTCGACGGCCTGGCCAAGCCGACGGCCGCCCGTGTGATGTCGCTGGCCCGGGGCGGGCAGACCCTGCTCAGCCCCGAGGCCCAGGCCGCACTCGGCGACGCCAGCCGCGCCGGGCGGCAACTGCTGTCCTGCGGCCATTGGCTGCTGAAGGGCCTGGCCGAGCCGATCGAACTGTTTTCGCTGGCGCCCGAGGGCAGCGACGAAACACCGCTGGCCGACACCGAGAAGGCCCAGCGCATGGTGAAGAGCGGCGAGCGCTGGCTGCCGGTGCGCGAGATTCCGAACAACCTGCCGCAGGCCCTGACCTCCTTCGTCGGCCGCGAACGTGAACGCCGCGAGCTGAAGGACCTGCTGCGCAGCACGCGCCTGGTCACGCTGCTGGGCATGGGCGGGCTGGGCAAGACACGGCTGTCGCTGGAGGTGGCCGACGAGATCCGCCACGACTTCCCCGACGGCGTCTGGTTCGTCGACCTGTCGCCGATCCGCGACCCGGCCCTGGTGGCCAGCGAAGCCGCCCAGGCGCTGGGCCTGCGCGACGAACCCGGGCGCACGCTGCTGCAGACGCTGTGCAGCCACCTGAAGTCGCTGCGTGTGCTGCTCATCATCGACAACTGCGAGCAGGTGGTGCAGGCCTGCGCCGAACTGGTCGGCGCGATCCTGCGTGCAGCGCCGCAGGTGCGTGCCATCACCTCCAGCCGCGAGGCGCTGCGGGTGCCGGGGGAGCAGGCCTATCCCATCCTGCCGCTGCCGGTGCCCACACGCGACACCAGCCTCGCCCAGCTGGCCGGCATGACGGCGGTGCAGCTGTTTGTCGCCCGGGCGCAGCAGCACAAGCCGGCCTTCGTGCTCAACGCCCGCGAGGCCCCGGCAGTGGCCGAACTGGTGGCGCGGCTGGAAGGCATTCCGCTGGCGCTGGAACTGGCCGCGGCGCGGGTGCGCTCGCTGACGGTGGCCGACATCAACCTGCGCCTGAACGACCGCTACAAGCTGCTGACCGGCGGCAGCCGTGTGCTGCAGCAGCGCCAGCAGACGCTGCGTGCGCTGGTCGACTGGTCCTACGACATCCTCGGCGACGCCGAGCAGGTGGTGCTGCAGCGCCTGTCGGTGTTCCGCGGCGGTTTCGACCTCGAAGCGGCCGAGGACGTCTGCGGTGTGGCCCCCATCGACGCGATGGATGTGCTGGACCTGCTGGGCTCGCTGGTCGAGAAGTCGCTGGTGATGCTGGACGAACAGGGCGAACGCCCGCGTTACCGCATGCTGGAGACGATTGCCGACTACGCGCACGAACGGCTGCAGCAGGCCGGCGGCGCAGCGGCCATCGCGGCACGCCACTGCGAGCATTTCTTCGCCTTGGCCAAGCAGACGAACAAGGGCTTGCAGGGCCCGGAGCAGGCGCTGTGGACACAGCGCATGGAAACCGAGCTCGACAACACACGCGCCGCGCTGGCGCTGGCGCTGTCCGGCGGCGCCGACGCCTTCATCGCGGTGAAGATCGCGGTCGCGATGCAGGGCTTCTGGACCTTGCGCGGTTATTCGACCGAAGGCCGCGCCGCGGTGCGCGCCGCGCTGGCCCTGCCCGATGTGCAGGCCTCGGCGATGGCCCAGGCGCATGCGCTGTACGTCGGCGCTTCGCTGGCCGCCAGCCAGAACGACCACGACGAGGCGCAGCAGATGCTGGAAACCTGCCTGGCGCTGCGCCGCCAGCTGGGCAACGACGTGGACATCGCTGCGACGCTGTCGACGCTGGCGCTGGCGCGCTTCGGCCATGGCGACACCGAAGGCGCCATCGCCTGCGAGCAGGAAGCGCTGCAGCTCTTCGTGCGCGGCGGCCACCCGGTCGGCGAGGCCGTGGCCCTGCTGCACCTGGGCCAGTTCATGCTGCGCCTGGGCGACGAGGATGCCGCACGCGCCCAGTTGCAGGCCGGCCTGGCGCTGGCGCGACAGATCGAGCACCAGGAGGTCGAGGCCGAATGTGAACTGGTGCTGGGCCAGATGGCCTTCACGCACAGGCAGGTCGACAGCGCTGCGCGGCACTTCGCGCGCTCCCTGGCCGTGTGCCAGGCCTCGGGCGACCGCCATGGTGAAACCAACGCCCAGTGGTGGCAGGGCAAGCTGGCGCTGGAAGCCGGGCAGCCCGACACGGCGCGCGAACTGCTGCTGATCGCACTGCGCGGCTTCACCTCCGCCGGGCGCCGGCTGGACACCTTGCTGTGCCTGCGCGACCACGCGCGGCTGCTGATGCAGTTGGGCAGCCCGGCCGAGGCCGTGCACATGGCCTCCATCGCCGCCGCCGGGCTCGACCGCATCGGGCTGCGGCGTCCAGCCCACGCCGAACAGCGCTGGCAGCTCGAACTGGAAGCCCTGCATGCCGCGCTGCCCGACGCAGCCGCATTCCAGGCCGCGTGGGACGCTGGTCAGGAAGCCGATCTGGAAGCCGCTGTGCGCAGCACGCTGGCCGCGCCGCGGCCAGCATTTTCCGAAACGAGCCTGGCCTGAGTTCGCCTCAGGCGACGCGCCGCCGGCGCACCGCGCTGCCGGCCGCCACCAGCGCCAGCAGCACCAGGGCCAGCGACTGCGGCTCCGGCACCACGAAGATGCGGTCACCGACCCGCAGTTCGGTCACGTCCAGCACTTGCTGCTGGTTGCTGTTGGGGTCGGTGCGGAACAGCGTCTCGGTCGGCGGGTTGGCCGAGGCGTCGACGAAGCTGAAGAACTGCCCCGTCGTCGAATACTGCAGCTGCGGCGCGCCACCGGGCAGGGCCAGGCGGAACCAGTAATCGACACCGCCGATGTTTTCCGTCGCCGGGTCCGAGGGCAGCAGCGACAGCAGGTAGGTGATGTCGCCGCCGTTTTCGATTTCGAGCAGGTTCGGGCGCAGCGACGCGGCGTCGAGGTCGATGACGTACTGCAGCACGTCGGTCGTCAGGTCGTAGATGCCGATCTGCGCCCGCAGCACGGTGATCGCCGGCGTGTTGCTGGCGCTGCAGTTGAAGCTGCGGTTCAGGAACACGAGGTTGACGATGGGGCCGCTGGGGTTCAGGCAGTCATCGGGCACCGAGAAGTTGATCGTCGTCGTCCAGCCCAGACCGTTGAACGGCGGCGAGACCAGCGGCGGGTCCCAGCTGCCGGTGACGATGGCGGCAGAGGCCGACGGTGCGATGAAGGCCGTCGCCAGCCCGACAAGGGCGGCACAGGCGGCGGACTTGAGCTTGCGAAGCATGAGCCTCCCGGTTCGATGAATTTGGATTCAGTTGGGAACTTTCTCCGCATCGGCACGGCGCCGCCACCCCCGACCCAGGGGTCGAATTCATATCATGAAAAGAAAGGACCTTGCAGCGCCGTGGGGCCCATCTACTGTCGTTCCACCACCACGCTGCCGACGCTGTAGCCGGCGCCGAAGGAGCAGATGACACCGCGCTCGCCGCGCCGCAGGTCAGCACGGTGTTCGTGGAAGGCGATCACCGAGCCGGCCGACGCGGTGTTGGCGTAGTCGCTGAGGATGATGGGGGCGATGTCGTTGCCCACGTCCTGGCCCACCAGGCGCTTCAGCACCAGCTGGTTCATGCCCAGGTTGGCCTGGTGCAGCCAGAAACGGCGCATCTGCGTCGGCTCCAGTCCCAGCGTGTGCAGGTGCCGCTCGATGTGCTCGGCAGCCATCGGCACCACTTCCTTGAACACCTTGCGGCCTTCCTGGCGGAAGGTCTTGTCGCGGGCGTCGGGGTCGGTGTCTTCGCAGCGGTTCAGGAAGCCGGCGTTGTTGCGGATGTTGTTCGAGTACTGCGTGACCAGCTTGGTACCCAGCACACGCCAGCGTTCGGGCGCGACGGCCAGGTCCTCGGCCTCGACGAGCACGGCGGTGCAGACGTCGCCGAAGATGAAGTGGCAGTCGCGGTCGCGCCACTCCAGGTGGGCCGAGGTGATCTCGGGGTTGACCACCAGCACGCAGCCGGCCGTGCCGCTGCGCACGGCGTTGACGGCCATCTCGATGGCAAACGTGGCCGACGAGCAGGCCACGTTCATGTCGAAGCCGTAGCCGCCGCAGCCCAGCGCTGCCTGGATCTCGCAGGCCATCGCCGGGTAGGCACGCTGCATGTTGGCGGCAGCGCAGAGCACAGCATCCACCTCGCCCGGCTGGCGGCCGGCGGCGGCAATGGCCTTGGCGCCGGCGTCCACGGCGATCTCGGCCATCAGCGACAGCGCCTCGTCGGGCCGTGGCGCAAAACGCGGCTTCATGCGTGTGGGGTCGAGCACCCCGTCCTTCTCCAGCACGTAGCGCTGGCGGATGCCCGAGGCCTTTTCGATGAACTCGACGCTGGAGTGCACCACCGCCGGCAGCGTGCCGGCCGCGATGGCCGCCGCGTTCTTGGCGTTCTGCAGGTCGGCGTAGGCGTTGAACGCCAGCACCAGCTCTTCGTTGGTGATGACGTGCGGCGGCCTGTACAGGCCGGTTCCGGTGATGACGGCGCTCTTCATGAGCGCCGAATCTACCGCTGCCGCCTACTTCTTCTTAGCGGGTGAACGCGAAGCCGCCAGCGCCTCGGACATGCCGATCAGCACACCGCTGACCATGGCCGTGTAGCTCTCGGCCATGGCCTGGGCGGCGCGCATCGAGGCCGCGCGTGTGCTGCGCAGCGTGGCCTGCATCTGCTCGGCCATCTGCTCGGCGGTGCTGGCCGCCTTGGCGCCGGCCAGCGTGCCGCCGGCCTGGAACTTTTCCAGCACCTGGCCCCAGGCCGCGGCCATCGGCGCACCGGCACCGTCGGAGGCCTTCTTGATGCTGGCGAACAAGGTGTCCTCGAACTTGTCCAGATCGTCCAGCGCCTTCTTCAGGTGTTTTTCGCGCAGGTCGGCGCCCTGGGCCACCAGTTGCTGCAGCGCCACGCGGTTGGCGTCCACGGCCTTGACCATCGCGTCGTCCATGCCGGCCACGGCGCTGTCGAGCAGGGTTTCAGGGTCCATGCCGGCGACGGCGTTTTTCGCCGCGCCCATGCTGGCGGCCTCGGCCACCGACTTCAGCGCCGCGCGGATGTTCTTCAGCGTCAGCTCACGTCCCTGCAGCGCCGCCAGCGTGGCCTCGCTGACGGCCTTCTTCAGCTGCGCACCCTGGGTGGCGGTGGCGTTTTCGAACATCGCGATCAGGGCTTCGGGGTCGATCATCGGCTTGGCCATGGGCTGCTCCGGGGTTGGGTGCCGCGATGCTCGCACCGCTGCGCGCCGCCCGCAAGGCGCTACGATGCAGCGCATGCCTGCCTACATGCTGCTGATCGTCGAACCGCTGGGCCAGCGCGCCGAGCGCAGCGAGGCCGAGGGCCATGCCGCCTACGCGGCGATGCAGGACTACGCCGGCCGGCTGCGCGAACGCGGTGTGCTGCGGGGCGTCGAATCGCTGCAGGCGGCTGCCACGCGGGTGCAGCAGCGCGATGGCCGCATGCAGGCGGTCGACGGCCCGTTTGCCGAGGCCAAGGAGATGGTGGGCGGCTTCTTCGTCGTCGACGTCGCCAGCCGCGAAGACGCGCTGGCGCTGGCTGCCGAGTGCCCGGCGGCCGCGTGGTGCACGGTGGAAGTGCGTGCCCTGGGGCCTTGCTACACCTGAGGCAGTGCCTCCCGTCGGCAAACATTCGCGCCAGGCCATCGCCGCCGTCTGGCGCCTCGAGTCGGCCAAGATCGTCGCCACCGTGGCGCGGCTGGTGCGCGACATCGGCCTGGCCGAGGAACTGGCGCAGGACGCCCTGGTCGCCGCGCTCGAACACTGGCCGGTCGACGGTGTGCCCGACAAGCCCGGCGCCTGGCTGGTCACCACGGCCAAGCGGCGTGCACTGGACCACCTGCGCCACCGGCAGATGCAGGCCGAAAAACACGCGCAAATCGGCGCCGACCTCGAAGCCCGGCAAGCCCTGGTCGTGCCCGATGTCGTCGACACGCTGGACGCACGCCGCGCCGACACCATCGGCGACGACCTGCTGCGCCTGATCTTCACTGCCTGCCACCCGGTGCTGAACACCGACGCGCGGCTGGCGCTGACGCTGAAGCTGCTGGGCGGCCTGTCCACCGACGAGATCGCCCGCGCCTTCCTCGTGCAGGAAACCACCGTGGCGCAGCGCATCGTGCGCGCCAAGCGCACGCTGTCGGCGGCCCGGGTGCCATTCGAGTTGCCACGTGGCGACGCGCTGGCGGCGCGCCTGGCCTCGGTGCTCGAGGTCATCTACCTGATCTTCAACGAAGGCTACACCGCGACCAGCGGCGACGACTGGATGCGCCCGGCGCTGTGCGACGAAGCGCTGCGCCTGGCACGTGTGCTGGCCGACCTGGCCCCCGAGGAACCCGAGGTGCTGGGCCTGCTGGCCCTGCTGGAACTGCAGGCCTCGCGCAGCGCCGCACGCACCGACGCCGAAGGCCGGCCGGTGCTGCTGATGGACCAGCAGCGCAGCGCCTGGGACCCGCTGCTGATCCGCCGCGGGCTGCAGGCGCTGGAACGGGCACGGCAGCTGGGCGGCGCACATGGCCCCTACGTGCTGCAGGCTGCCATCGCCGCCTGCCATGCACGTGCCGCCGAAGCCAGCGCCACCGACTGGCCCGGCATCGCCAGGCTGTACGACGCGCTGACCGAGGTGATGCCGTCGCCGGTGGTGGCGCTGAACCGCGCCGTGGCCGTCGG